>JBKJRE010000234.1:0-5625 GCA_046594775.1 Rhizobiaceae bacterium
CACACGATCACGAAGATCAGACGAATAGCTTCTGCCCATGATCCACCTCCAACAACGGTGAATCACAAATTCAAGCAAACGGGAACCGTCGATTCCGGTTTTCAGTCCAACGCTCTAATTTTTAATGGGCGGTCTTGCGACCCGGCCTGTCGCTTTAGCTCCAGGCGTTTTTGCCCCGGCAGCCAGGGAGCCACGAGTTTCACGCGCTTGCCTCCGCCAGGGCCCGGGTCTTGGGATGATAATGTCCAGCCGCGCTACCGTTGCGCGGCCACCCGGCGCCGTCGCCCTCCCCCGCAAGGGGGGAGATAGAGCCTCGAGCCGGGACCCATTGAGAAGCACGGCCGCGTGACGGGGAAGAGCGGGACCCGCCCCGATATGCGCCCGGTCGCCGGGATGACGCCTTCGCCCCGGTCGCCCCCGGCTCACCGCTTGGCGGCGTAATAGGCGACCTTGCGTTCGAGCCAGGCCAGAAACTCCGAGATCGAAAAAGCCAGACCGAAAAGCACGATCAGCACGGCCCAGAAATGACCCATCAGGAAGTTGCTCGAATAGAGTTCGAACAGCGCGCCGAAGCCCACGATCGAGATCAGCAACTGGCCGATGATGACGCCCTTGACGGCGCGGATGACGCCTATCCTGACGCCGCCGAGGATTTCCGGCAGCGCCGCCCAGAGATAGATCTTGAAGAAGGCCTCGAGCGGCGAGGCGCCGAAGCTGCGCGCCATGTCGACCAGCGAGCGGTTGATCTGCATGACGCCGACGCGCGCGTTGAGGATAATGATCCAGATGGCGAACAGCGTGGTGGTGATGATGATCGAGGTCATGCCGAAGCCGAACAGCACCATCAGCACCGGCACCAGGGCTGTCAGCGGCGCCGAGAGAAAGATGTTGACCCAGGGCAGCAGGAGTTCGTCGAGCAACCGGCTCTTGCCCATCATGATGCCGACCGGAATGCCGATCAGGATGGCGGCCGCAACGCCGCCGAGGAAGGCATAGGCGGTCTCGCCAAGCGCCTTCAGGAACGCCGGGGTTGGCAGGATCCTGACCAGCGTCACCACCACCTCCGACAGCGGCGGCACGAAGAAGGTCAGGTGCATCTGACCGACGATCTCCCACAGCAGCGCCCAGATCAGCAGCGAGGACATTGCGGGAAGCCTGTATCCGAATGCGGTCATGTTCCCGTCCTACTCCGCATAGCTCCGCAGCGAAGCCCAGATCTGGTCGACGATGTCGAGATATTCGGGGTCGCGGCGGATATTCTCGACGTCCTTGTCGCGGAAGCCCGACGGCCGGATCACTTCGGAGACGCGGCTCGGGCGTGGCAACAGGATGGCGATCTGGTCCGATACATAGACCGCCTCCTCGATCGAATGGGTGACGAAGATGAAGGTCTTGTTCTCGTTGCGCACCAGTTCCAGCAGGTCCTCCTGGAATTTTCTGCGGTTCTGCTCGTCGACGGCCGAAAACGGCTCGTCGAGCAAAAGCACCTGCGAGTCAACCGACAGGGCGCGCGCCAGGCCGACCCGCTGGCGCATGCCGCCCGACAGTTCGTGCGGATAGCTTTTCTCGAAGCCGGCCAGCCCGACATTGCCGATGTATGTTTCGGCTATCGCCTCGCGCTCGGACCTCGGCACGCCGCGCAGTTCGAGGCCGAAGGAGACGTTGCGGATGACGTTCGCCCACGGCAGCAGGGCAAAGTCCTGGAACACGAAGGCGCGGTCGGGGCCGGGGCCGCTGACCTTCCCGCCGTTGACCTCGATCTCGCCGGCGGTGGGCTCGAGCAGCCCGCCGATGATCTTCAACAGCGTGGTCTTGCCGCAACCCGAGGGCCCTAGCAGCGACGTCAGTTCACCGCGCGGAAACTCCAGCGACAGGTTCTTCAGCGCTTCCACCGCGCCGTAGTTTTTCGACACGTTGCGCACCGATACGGCGCTGTCGCGGTGCGCGGCCGCGGGCGATGCGATGGCGTTGTCAGTCGGAGGCATAACCACGGTTGTTCCCTTCGAACAAGACATTTTCGAGCCGTTCCAGCAGGTTCAGGAACAGCACGGCGAGCAGGATGATGGAGAAGATGGCGGCATACATGCTCGGATAGTCGGCCACCGAGCGGCTGTAGCTGATGATGTCGCCGACGCCTGTCGGGGTGATCTTCAACTCGGCCAGTATGGCGCCGATGAAGCCGGCCGAAATGCCGAGCCTGAGGCCCGAGAAGATCACCGGAGAGGCGGCCGGAATGACGATCTTCAGCAGAATGTCGCGGTCCACGGCGAGAAACGAGCGGCCCATTTCCTTGAGCGAGACAGGCGTGTTGCGCACCGCGCCGGCGGTGTTCAGCACGATGACGGGCATCGCCATGATGCAGACGACGAACACCTTGGAGGTCAGGCCGATGCCGTAGGCCATGACCAGAAGCGGGATCAGCGCGGCCAGCGGGGCCGCCTGCATGACGACGAAGATCGGCGCGAACAGCCATTCGAAACGGGCGCTGAGGCCGATCCACAGGCCAAGCCCGATGCCGAGCACTGCCGAGATGGCAACGCCCATGACCAGCGGCTTCAGCGTCTCGGCGTAGGCCTTGAAAATCGTGCCGTCGAGCGTCAGGCGGACAAGCGCCTGCATGGATTCAAGAAAGGTCGGGAAGGCGTAGGATACCGGTACGTGTCCTGCAATCTCCCAGGCGCCGAACACGATGGCGGCGGACAGCAGCTTGAGCAGCAGGGGTCTGTATTGCATTGATGGGTCCTGACCCCAGGGGTCCGGTATTGGAGAAAGTGCGGCGGCCACCCATCGGCGTATGACAGGGGCCGCCGAACCGGCTATTTCGCGGCGGCGTCGAGCGGCGCCAGGTACCAGAAATCCTCGATATCGAGGGTCGCCGGGTCGCCGTCCAGCTGGCCGGCGGCGGTGTACCATTCCATGTCCGCGTTGGCCGCCTTGCGGCCGCCACCGTTCGGATCGTAGAGACCGCCTTCGACGGCGTCCTTGTAGAAGCCGTCCAGCTCGGCCAAGATTTCCGGCGGCAGCTGGCCGATCGGTCCGTTCGGGTCGGTCTCGCGGCTGACCATGGTCGGGTCGTTGGTCATGTCCTGCCATACGCTGGCAAGCGCCTTGACCAGGATGTTGACCTGATCCTCGTTCTCCTTGATCCAGTCGAGATTGGCAAACAGCGCCTCGTCGCTGGCGTCGACGTCGAACATCGGCAGCACGTTGAACTTGTCCGGAGCCTCGGCCATGATCTTGTTCTTGTTGGACAGGTCGAGGATGGTCGCCTCGGCCTGGCCGGCCATCATCGCCACCACGCGGTTGGCGGAACCCGGCACGTAGGAGCGGTCGCCGAGCTTGATGCTTGAACGCTCCTCGATGACGTTGGCGATCGAATCGGTGCCGCCGCCGCGCGAATGCAGCATGATCGGCTGGCCGTCCAGATCCTCCAGCTTTTCGTATTTTTTCGTCGTCACCGGAAAGAACTTCAGCTTCGACAGCTGGAAGATGATACGGAGCGGCGCCTTGGAGCGCTGCATGGCCGCGTAAGGCGTGCCGAAGCCGATGTTCATCTGGCCGCTGAGCACGGCCTGGATCGCCAGTTCCTCGTCGGCGAAGGCGGTCCACTCGTAGTCGAGGCCGGCGGCCCTGGCGCGGTCGAGCGCCACGAAGAATGCGGCCATTTCATCGGATGGCGTCTCGGCCAGCGCGATCTTGAGCTTTTCGGCCTGCGCCATCGAAAGTGTCAGGCCAATGGCGAGTGGAATAACGGCTGCCAGGCCGGCGATCTTCTTGACTAGGTTTTTCATGTTTCTCCTCCCTGAGAACACTGTCGAAAACGTTTTTCTTTGGAGACGCGGCAGGCCGCTCTTCTGTCTCCATTTGCGTGCCGTGCGCCTCACACCTCTCCGAACAGTCTCGCGGCGACGGACCGCAGATGGTTGCGCATGGCATCGTAGGCGAGGTCCGGATCGCGCTTGACGATGGCGGCGCCGATCGCCTCGTGCTCCCGGAAGCTCGAATGGTCAGACGCCGGCTTGACGGATTCGCGTACCACGCTGCCCCAGGCGACGGCCCTGCGCACGACGTTCAACTGGTCGAACAGCGCAAGCAGCAGCAGATTGTCGCTGGCCTCGGCGATGGCGCGATGGAAGATGTCGTCCTGGGTCTCGTAGTCCTGCCAGCTGGACGCCGCATGGGCGCGCCCCATGGCCACGCTCATCCGGGTCAGCGCCGCCCCCGACGCGTTGATCGCCGCCTCCTTGGCGATCGCCGGCTCGATGGCCAGCCGCGCCCGCATCATGCGGAACGGGGTGAGCTGGCGGCCGAGTTCGACCAGGGCGCCACCTGGACGGCTGTCGCCGGCGCCGGCGGCCACGAAGGTGCCCTTGCCGACATGCCGCCAGATCGCGCCATCACGCTCGAGCGCGTCGAGCGCCTTGCGCAGCGTGCTGCGGGTCATGCCCAGTTCGTCGGTCAGTTCGCGCTCCGGCGGAAGCCTGCTGCCTGTCCGGTAACCGCCGTCGGCGATGAAGGAACGCAGCCGGGAGACCGGGTCACTGATGTCGACCTGTTTCAGCTCTGCAAGCACGAACCGCTCCGATTGGTTGACCAATTTTGCTGTATATCGCCTAAAACCCGGCTTTTTCCCACAGATCGAGGACATTACAAGGACAATTTTTGTATTGGCTACGATTGATCTTAGCACGGCACTGGCTTATCACAAGGCCTGAATTTGCCCACTGCATGAGGTTTCAATGACCAGCTACGTGATCCAGACGCCACCCGTCGTTTCCATTCCAGTGGCCGGGGGCGGCGCTTTTCCGGTTCGCCGCGTCTACTGCATCGGCCGCAATTACGCCGCTCATGCCATCGAGATGGGACACGACCCGAACCGGGAATCGCCCTTCTTCTTCCAGAAGAACCCCGACAATCTCGACGCGTCGGGTGAGTTTCCCTATCCGCCGCATAGCTCCGACGTGCATCACGAGGTCGAGCTGGTGGTGGCGCTCAAGTCGGGCGGCACCGACATCGCCGTCGAAAACGCGCTCGACCATGTATGGGGCTATGCGGTGTCGCTCGACATGACGCGCCGCGACCTGCAGGGCGAGGCCAAGAAGCTCGGCCGGCCGTGGGAGATCGGCAAGGCCTTCGAACGGTCAGGCCCGGTCGGTCCGCTCATGCCCGCCGCGAAGATCGGCCATCCCGACCACGGCCGCATCGAGCTGAAGGTCAATGGCGAGGTCAGGCAGGAGGGCGACATGAACCAGATGATCTGGAAAGTGCCCGAGATGATTTCCTATCTGTCGGAATATTTCGAACTTGCGCCAGGCGATATCATCATGTCGGGCACGCCGTCGGGCGTCGGCCCGGTTGCGAAAGGCGACACGATGGAGGCCAGCATCGAAGGCCTCGGCAGCCTGACGGTCAAGGTGACCTGATCTGGTCCCGGGCGACCCGGCCAGACCGGAAACGGGGCGTGGCGACGGGGAAGGCTGGCCAAAGCACTTGCCCAACCGTTTCTTAAACAGTCTTGGCTAGGGTGCCGGGACGGATGGGAACGCCTTGCCGAAGGCGGGACGGAAGACGGAGAGTAGTGAGTGCGGTTTTCCGCGGCAACGACAGCCGACAGGCTTTTGCCCG
>JBKJRE010000371.1:0-12355 GCA_046594775.1 Rhizobiaceae bacterium
TCTGACTGTTGAAACCGCCGCACAGGCCGCGCTCCGCCGTGCACACGACCAGAAGATGCGTGTCGTCTTTGCCGGTGCCCGTCATGAGGGCGGGCGCATCGCCACCGCCGCCTACCGCATCAGCGATATTGGCGAGAACAGCGCCCATGCGCTGCGAGTAGGGGCGCGCCGCTTCTGCCGCCTCCTGCGCACGACGCAGCTTTGCCGCGGCGACCATCTGCATCGCCTTGGTAATTTTCTGCGTCGCCTTGACCGAGGCGATACGGTTGCGAAGGTCTTTTAGAGAGGCCATGCCCTATCCGTCACAATCAGGCGAAGTTTTTCGCGAAAGCGTCGATCTGCGCCTTGAGCTTTTCCCTCAAGCCATCGCTCAGCGCCTTTTCCTTGCGGATCACTTCCAGAACTTCCTTCCCGTCGGAATGCATATGGGCGAGTAGTCCCTGCTCGAATTTGCTGACCTGGTTGAGCGCCAGCTTGTCGAGATATCCGTTCACGCCTGCGAAGATCACCGCCACCTGCTCCTCGGTCTTGAGCGGCGAGAACTGCGGTTGCTTGAGAAGCTCGGTGAGCCTGGCGCCACGGTTGAGCAGCCGCTGGGTTGCCGCATCAAGGTCAGAGCCGAACTGCGCGAAAGCAGCCATCTCGCGGTACTGCGCGAGTTCGCCCTTGATCGAGCCTGCAACCTGTTTCATCGCCTTGACCTGCGCGGCGGAGCCGACGCGCGACACCGACAGGCCGACGTTCACTGCGGGCCGGATGCCCTGGAAGAAGAGGGTCGTCTCAAGGAATATCTGGCCGTCGGTGATCGAGATCACGTTGGTCGGGATGTAGGCCGACACATCGTTACCCTGTGTCTCGATGATCGGCAGCGCCGTCAGCGAGCCGCCTCCATTGTCCTTGTTCAACTTCGCGGCACGCTCCAGAAGACGCGAATGCAGATAGAACACGTCTCCCGGATACGCCTCGCGGCCTGGCGGGCGACGCAGCAGCAGTGACATCTGGCGGTAAGCCACGGCCTGCTTCGACAAATCGTCGTAGCTGATGAGCGCATGCATGCCGTTGTCACGGAAATATTCGCCCATGGCGCAGCCGGCGAACGGCGCCAGGAACTGCATCGGTGCAGCGTCCGAAGCGGTTGCGGCGACGATGATCGAGTACTCAAGCGCGCCGCGCTCTTCGAGAATCCGGACGAATTGAGCGACGGTCGAACGCTTTTGTCCGACAGCCACGTAGACGCAGTAAAGCTTTTCGGCATCCGGGCCGCTGTCGTGGATAGCCTTCTGGTTGAGAATGGTATCCAGAACAATGGCCGTCTTGCCGGTCTGGCGGTCGCCAATGACCAGCTCGCGCTGACCGCGACCCACGGGGATGAGGGCATCGATGGCCTTGAGGCCCGTCGACATCGGCTCATGAACCGATTGGCGAGGAATGATGCCCGGCGCCTTCACATCAACGCGCCGGCGCTCCGCCGACTTGATCGGGCCCTTGCCGTCAATAGGGTTGCCGAGAGCGTCGACGACGCGTCCCAGCAGGCCCGGACCGACAGGTACGTCGACGATCGATCCCGTGCGCTTGACGACATCGCCTTCCTTGATGTCGCGGTCGGCGCCGAAGATGACCACGCCGACATTGTCGCTTTCAAGGTTGAGCGCCATGCCACGGATACCTCCGGGAAATTCCACCATCTCGCCGGCCTGGACATTGTCTAGTCCGTACACACGGGCGATGCCGTCGCCGACCGACAGAACCTGGCCGACTTCGGAAACTTCGGCTTCCTTGCCGAAGTTCTTGATCTGGTCTTTTAGGATTGCGGAAATTTCCGCGGCGCGGATGTCCATCAGCCGACCTCTTTCAGTGCAAGCTTGAGCGAATTGAGTTTGGTTTTTAACGAAGTGTCGATCTGCCGGGAGCCGATCTTGACAACCAGGCCGCCGAGCAACGACGGATCAACAGTGGCCGATATTGCAACATCCTTGCCGGTCACATCTTTCAGCGTCGCCTTCAGATCGGTTTGCTGGGCTGCGGTCAGCGGATGCGCCGAAGTAACTTCGGCGGCCACTTCCCCGCGCTGTTCGGCTGCGATGCGCCGGAAAGCCTTGATCATTGCGGGAACGGCAAAAAGACGCCGGTTATTGGCAACGACGCGGAGGAAATTGCCCACAAGACCGGTGATCTTGGCCTTGTCTGCGATGGCGGCGACAGCCTGGTATTGCTCATCCGTGGAAAACACCGGGCTTCGGATCAGTCGGGTCAGATCTTCACTTCCCTCCAACAAGGATTCGAAGCGCCCCAGGTCGGCCTCGACCTTGGCAACCGATTTCGACTGAAGCGCAAGTTCAAACAGCGAACCCGCGTAGCGTTCGGCGATACCGGAGATTGGCGAACTGGACTTTGCCACTGATCGTCTTTTCTCTTCTCTGGCCGGCCGCGATTTATGAAACGCCAGTTGAAAAAACTGGCTAAATCCTTGGCCTCACTGGAATTTTTCGACCCCGGGCGTACGCAGTCTGCATCCCCCCGACCGATAGTCGATTGCCGTCTAGCACAGGCCTCTGGAGTCCGCAACACGTTGGCGGAACAGCCTTCCTGGCACTATTGTCGCACTGCCTTTCGACGGCTCGCAAGGGTCCGGCGGATTCACTGCATGAAACCAAAGAAATATCCAAGAGGCAACGCCGCGAGCACGGCTTCGATGGCGAGGGACACCCAATTGTAAAGCGTATTGCCGCGATCAGACATCATCGAGACGATGCGGCCGAAGGCTGAGAAAAGCCATGACGCTCCAAGCGCGAAGTACAGCAGCGGCTGAGCCAGAAGAAGGCAGCAAACACCCAGGCCAAGATAGAATCCCGACATGGTGCCGCGGGCTTCGGCGACGGCCTCCGGATGCTCTGGCGTCGTCTGCAATCTGAGCAGTCGGAATGCAAGTCCAGGCGCAAACAGAAGGAAAATCCCGAAGGCTACCGTTACAACGGCGCTGCCCCAGGCCAGCCACTCTCCTTGTGTCGATGGCCAGGGAAATTCGAATCCCATCATTCGCCCCCATTTGCCATTTTACCAAGCTTGCACATCCTACCCCGCAGGGCCTGCAACGCCAACGCCTTTCGGCAAACTTCGGTCCCAATCAAAGAAAACTTTGCGGATCGATGTCAACCGCAACCCTCACCGAACCTCTCGCCCCGGGTCCGGCCGCAAGCATGGCCCTGACGAAGCCCTGCATGTCTGAGCGTCTTTCGCCCTGAACCAGAAGTCGGAAACGGTGGCGTCCGGCCAGCAGGGCCAGGGGCGCCTCGGCGGGACCCAGAACCGAGATGTCGGCTGTCGGCGGTGCGGAACGGCGCAAGGCTCTAGCATGGGATTCGGCCTCGAAACGGGTGGCGGCGCTGACGATGATGCCGGCCAGCCGGCCGAACGGCGGCAGGCCGGACTTCTCCCTTTCGGCGATCTCCCGTTCATAGAATGCGTCAGCATCACCCGAGACGATCGCGCGCATCACCGGATGGTCGGGTTGAAAAGTTTGCAACAGGCCCAGGCTCTTCTTTCCCGTGCGGCCTGCCCTTCCTGTAACCTGCGACAGCAATTGAAATGTTCGCTCGGCTGCGCGCGGATCGCCGTTGGCGAGACCGAGGTCGGCATCGACGATGCCGACCAGCGTCATGTTGGGAAAATTGTGGCCCTTGGCGACAAGCTGTGTTCCGATGACGATATCGGCGTCGCCTTTGGCGATGGCTTCGAGTTCCAGCCTCAGCCGCCGCACCCCGCCCATGATGTCGGATGACAGGACAATGGTGCGGGCCTCAGGGAAGTGTTCGACGACCTCTTCGGCGATGCGTTCGATGCCAGGACCGCAGGCGACCAGGTGATCAAGCGTGCCGCATGCGGGACACGCTTCCGGCCGTTTCTCCTGATGACCGCAATGATGGCAAACCAGCTGTCCGCGAAAACGGTGTTCGACCAGCCAGCTGGAGCAGTCGGGGCACTGAAACCGATGCCCGCAGACGCGGCAAAGGGTCAGCGGCGCATAGCCCCGCCGGTTGAGAAAGAGCAGCGACTGCTCATTTCTTGAAAGCGCCAGCTGCATTTCCGAGAGCAAGATTGGCGACAGGAACTTGCCTCGCGCCGGCGGCGCGCGGCGCATGTCGATGGCGCGGATATCGGGCATCGCGGCGTCGGCGAACCGGGCTGGCAGTTGCGCCAGCTTGTAGCGTCCCTGCATCGCATTGACGCGGCTTTCTATCGACGGCGTCGCGGACGCCAGGACGACCGGAAAGCCGGCGATTTTTCCGCGCACCACGGCCATGTCCCGGGCATTGTAGGAGACGCGGTCCTCCTGCTTGTAGGCCGGGTCATGCTCCTCATCGACGACGATCAGCCTGAGCTTGTTAAACGGCAGAAACAGAGCCGAACGCGCGCCGGCGACGACCCTGATGCTGCCTTCGGCGACCTGCCGCCAGACGCGCTCGCGCATCCGCGGCGCCAGATCGGAGTGCCACTCGCCGGGTTTCGCGCCAAAGCGGTCCTGGAACCGCTCAAGAAAGGCGTGCGTCAGGGCAATCTCGGGCATCAGAATAAGAACCTGATGATCCTGCTCCAATGCCGCGGCGACCGCTTCGAAATAGACTTCCGTCTTGCCCGACCCGGTGACGCCATCGATAAGCGTGACAGATGGCCCGCCCTCAAGCGCCGTTTGACGCAGCGTGTCTGCGACGGCTCGCTGGTCGGGGGACAAATCCGCCGAGCCGTAGGAAACATCTGGGGCCGCAACAACGGGGCGCGGCGGAATCATGACCGTCTGGAATACCCCCAGTGACCGCAATCCCTCGACGACCGTTGCCGAAACACCTGCAGCATGCGCGAGGCCCGACCGGGTCCATGCCAGTCCGTCTTCGGAAGATGCCAGGACACGCGATCGCGCCGCGGTCATGCGGTCTGGCACAATGCCCGTGCGCTGCAAGGCTTCAGTCCATGGCTCCGGATCGAATGCCGCCGGGGCGCGCAACAGCATTCGGGCGACCATGCCGGGCGGCGACAGCGTATAGGCCGATACCCAATCGACGAAGCGCCGCATGTCGAGATCGACAGGAGGGCAGTCAAAGAGTTGCGATATCGGTCTGAGCTTTTTCGGATCGACCGGATCGGCGGCGCTGTCCCAGACGATGCCCGCGACCTCGCGCGGTCCGAGCGGCACCCGCACGATTGAACCCGGCACGACGCTCATGCCGTCAGGAACGGCATAGGTGTAGGGTCGCGGCGCCGGCATCGGAACCAGAACCGGAGCGGCCTTTGCATAAGGCGAATCGTCTGTCATGGCACGTGACCTTGCCCGTAGTTTCGGTTAGAGCAAGGGCCTGCATGCAGCATCCCCGCCAGGCGGGTAATTGACAAGGAGATGGTCATGAAGTTTTTCGTCGACACTGCGGACGTAAAGGAAATCCGTGCGCTCAACGATCTGGGCCTGCTTGACGGTGTGACCACCAACCCGTCTCTGATCCTCAAGTCCGGCGGCAAGATCGCCGACGTGACCAAGGAAATCTGCGACATCGTCGATGGGCCGGTATCGGCCGAGGTCACGGCGACCGAATATTCCGAGATGATGCAGCAGGCAAAAGTGCTCGCCAAGATCGCCGACAACGTCTGCATCAAGGTTCCGCTGACACTTGATGGCCTGAAGGCCTGCAAGGCGATCCGCTCGGAAGGCCGGCTCGTCAATGTCACTCTCTGTTTCTCGGCCACCCAGGCGTTGCTCGCAGCCAAGGCGGGCGCCAGCTTCATCTCGCCTTTCGTCGGCCGCATCGACGACATGGGCATCGACGGCATGGAACTGATCGGGGAGATCAAGGCCATTTATGACAATTACGACTTCCAGACAGAAATCCTGGTGGCCTCGGTCCGAACGGTCAATCACGTCAAGCAGGCTGCGATCATCGGCGCCGATGTCGTTACCGTCCCGCCGGCTACGCTGAAGGCGCTGGTCAAGCATCCGCTGACCGATAAGGGATTGGAACAGTTCCTGGCCGATTGGGCCAAGACCGGGCAGTCGATAGGCTGACGGTTAGCCTGCCGACCCGGTCAGCTGCTGGGCGAGCACCAGCTTCAGCAGTTCGGCCAGTTCTCGCGCGGCGCGGTTCTCGGCATCGCGACTGGCTCTAAACGCCGCGAACTCCTGACGCGGGGAGTCGTAGGATGACATGATCTGCCGGCTCCCGTCGGCGACGACCTTGCCGGTCGCAATCTCGGTGAGAACGTATTTTGCGGTCATCGTCACGGTGCCGGCGGTCGGTTCGTTTTCCTTGGCCTTCTGCACCACGGCCGCCGAGCGCTTTACCGAAGTCACGACAAGCGCCAGCGAATAGCGTGGATCAGCAGGCTGCCCCGCGCCCCCGTTCAGGAGAAAAATAAGCTGGTTGCGCAACTCCTGTGCAAATCGAGTGTCGACCGGCTTGATGGCAATTGACCGCAGTTCGGCCGTCACGCCCGTGGGAACGCCGCCCGACGATGGGTTATAGTAAAGCGGCTGCACCGTGCAGGCCGCAAGCACGGGCAACCCAGAAACAACGCCGATCAGGGCGCAGCGCCGCAACTTCGTCCACAGTGAGATATCAGGCAACAACATTGACGATCCTCTGCGGCACGATGATCACCTTGCGGGGCGCCTTTCCCTCTAGCGCTCTCTGCACGAAATCGAGCTGGAGTGCGGCTCTCTCTATTGTACCTTGATCCGCGTCGCGGGCGATTGTCAAATCCCCCCGCTTCTTGCCATTGATCTGCACGGGCAATATCATTTCGCTGTCGACGGTCAGGGCAGGGTCAAAGACCGGCCAGGGCTTGTCGGCGATCAGTCCCTCGCCTCCGAGTGCTGCGAATGCTTCCTCGGCCAGGTGCGGCATCATCGGGGCGATCAGACCGACAAGCATCTCCATGGCCTGGCGCACCGCCCCCTTCATGGCAGCGGAGGCCTTGCCTGCCGCCAAGTCAGCTACCGGCGCCAGCAGAGCGTTCGACAATTCATAGATTCGCGCGACCGCCCTGTTGAAGGCCAGCCTGGAAATATCCTCGCCAACCGACTTGACGGTCCGGTGCGCCGCTTTGGAAACCGCGCCCGCCTCTCCCTCGGTCGCAGCCTGCGGAGCGACGCCAGCCAGGGAAGGCGCGGCCTCGGCGATCATGCGCCAAATCCGCTGCACGAAGCGATGCGCGCCCTCTACGCCTGCTTCCGTCCAGATCACATCGCGTTCGGGCGGCGAATCCGAGAGCATGAACCAGCGCGCCGTGTCGGCGCCGTAGCTGGCGATGATGTCGTCCGGGTCGACGACATTCTTCTTTGATTTCGACATCTTCTCGATCGGGCCGATCTCGATCGGCGTTCCATCAGACAGCAACGCCGCGCGACGCGTGCCGTCCACATCCTCGATCTTCACCTCGGCCGGCGTGACCCAGCCCTTCGGGCCCTTGTAGGTCTCGTGCACCACCATCCCTTGCGTGAACAGGCCCCCAAATGGCTCCTTCACCTCGTTGAGGTGCCCGGTTGCCTTCATGGCGCGTGTAAAAAAGCGCGAATAGAGCAAATGCAGAATCGCATGCTCGACGCCGCCAATATACTGGTCGACCGGCATCCAGCCGTCTTTGCCATCGACGCAGGAAAGCATGGTCGGCGCCTGTTCGTTCCACGGATCGGTGAAGCGTGCGAAATACCAGGAAGAATCGACGAACGTGTCCATCGTGTCGGTGTCGCGCCGCGCCGGTTTGCCGCATTCCGGGCAGGCAACGTGCTTCCAGGTCGGGTGATGATCGAGCGGATTGCCCGGTCTGTCGAATGTGACGTCGTTGGGCAGGATGACCGGAAGCTGATCGTCCGGCACCGGGACCGCGCCGCAATCGTCGCAATGGATCACCGGAATCGGGCACCCCCAATAGCGTTGGCGCGAGATCAGCCAGTCGCGCAACCGGAACTGTATCTTGCGCTCGCCTTGCGGACGACCGTCGACCGTTACGCCGGACAGCCGCGTCGCGACCTCATCGAATGCTGCCTGCGGCGTCATGCCGTCGAGGAACCGCGAATTGATCATCGCGCCATCGTCGACGAATGCCTCTTCGGTGATCTGGAACGTGCTTGCGTCGCTGCCCTCGGGCATCACCACCGGCACCACCGGCAGACCGTATTTGTTGGCGAAGTCCAGGTCGCGCTGGTCGTGCGCCGGGCAGCCGAAAATGGCGCCCGTGCCATAGTCCATCAGCACGAAGTTGGCGACATAGACCGGCAGCCTCCAGCTTGAATCGAAAGGGTGGACGACGCGCAGACCGGTATCGAAACCGCGCTTCTCGGCGGTTTCGATCTCGGCCTCCGACGTTCCGCTGTGCCTGATATCGTCGATGAACGCCTGCAGCTTCGGATTGCCGCTTGCCGCCTTCTTTGCCAGCGGATGGTCCGCCGCAATCGCCATGAACGACGCGCCGAAAATGGTATCGGGCCGGGTCGTATAGACTTCAAGCTCGGACGCGCCGTCGATCGCGTCGACCAGCGGCCAGCGAAGCAGCAGCCCTTCCGAACGGCCGATCCAGTTCTGCTGCATGATGCGGACTTTTTCGGGCCACTTGTCGAGGTCGTCGAGGCTGTCGAGCAGATCCTGCGACATCGAGGTGATCTTGAAAAACCACTGTGTCAGGTCGCGCTGCTCGACCAGCGCGCCGGAACGCCATCCGCGTCCGTCGATGACCTGCTCGTTGGCAAGCACCGTCATGTCTTCCGGGTCCCAGTTGACCTTGGCCGACTTGCGCTCGGCCAGCCCGGACTTCCAGAAGTCGAGGAACATCTTCTGCTGATGGCGGTAGTAAGACGGGTCGCAGGTTGCGAATTCACGCGCCCAGTCGAGCGACAGGCCCATCGTCTTCAACTGGCCCTTCATCGTCTCGATGTTGGCGTAGGTCCATTCGCGCGGATTGACCTTGTTGTCGCGCGCCGCATTCTCGGCCGGCAGGCCGAAAGCGTCCCACCCCATCGGGTGCAGCACGTTATAGCCCAGCGCACGGCGATGCCGCGCCACTACGTCGCCCATCGTATAGTTGCGGACGTGACCCATGTGGATGCGCCCGGACGGATAGGGGAACATCTCCAGCACGTAGTATTTCTCGCGCGGGTCGTCGTTCTTCGTCTCGAAGAGCTTCGCTTCGTCCCAGGCCTTGCGCCATTTGGGTTCGGCCGCGCGCGGATTGTATCGTTCGGTTGCCATGACCGGTTTTTCACTTAAAAGACTGGGCGATGACCGACGGTTATTGATCGGCGGTCCAAAATCTCGCGCGGACCTTCACCATGGATTGCGGGAAGCGTCAACTCTGCGGTTGCCGGCAGGCACCATATTGGTTTCAGGACAGGCATGAACAAGGCAGTAGACCAACTTCGTATCGTCCGCGAGAACGTCGCCGCAGCGCTGGCCGACGCGAAACGCGATCCGGCATCCGCGACGCTTGTCGCCGTCTCCAAAACATTCGAGTCCGACGACATTCGTCCGGTGATTGAAGCCGGGCAGCGGATATTCGGCGAGAACCGCGTCCAGGAAGCGCAGGGAAAATGGCCTGATCTGAAGCAGCAATTCCCCGACATCGAACTGCATCTGATCGGCTCGCTGCAGTCCAACAAGGCGAAGGAAGCGGTGGCGCTGTTCGATGTCATCGAAACCGTCGACCGGGAAAAGATCGCCGCCGAGCTTGCCAAGGAAGCGGCCAAACAAGGCAAGTCGCCAAGATTCTACGTGCAGGTGAACATCGGATCGGAACCGCAGAAAGCGGGCATCGGCCCGCGCGAGGCCGTCGCCTTCGTCGAGCGATGCCGCACTGTCCATGGTCTGGCAATCGAAGGCCTGATGTGCATTCCGCCAGCCGAGGAGAACCCCGGTCCGCATTTCGCCCTGCTGGCCAAGCTGGCAACCGAAGCCGGTGTCGCCAAGCTTTCGATGGGCATGTCGGGCGACTATGAACTGGCGATTGCCTTCGGCGCCACGAGCGTGCGGGTCGGCTCGGCGATCTTCGGCAGCCGCTAAAGCGCCTGGCCCTTGTCTTGATGCGTCTCGTTGTCCCGAAGCCGGTCCACTTTGGGACAACGATATGCATCAGCGAATTGCCGTGATCGCACCCTGCGCCAGAACTTCTCCATGAAAAGCGGTCGGCAGCCTGCGATTCAGGTCCCAGATATGCCTGCAATGCGAAGGCGAGCAGCCTTCTCAATGGAGCACGAATTCTCCTGCGACGTTGCGCCATTCAGTCGGTGAAATCAGTTTCCGATGTGTGTACTCGACCGAATGCAGCGGGCCCTCGAGTTTGGACTTCCAGAACTCTATGAATCTGTTCATCGCTGGGAACCGCGGCGCGATGTCGTAGTCCTGCCAGACATAGGTCTGGAGCAGGTGCGGATGATCGGGGAGATGGTATAGAATTTGAGCCGTTGTAAGCCCATAGCCCTTGAGCATCAGTTCAAGTTCAGGGTGGTTGCGCATGGCCGTCCTTCCAGGCGTTGCCGATTCCTCCCAACCGCCGATTGTGCTCGTCTATTGTTAACCGTCTGTTGAATTTTTTTTTAATGATGGCCAATTTCTGTCGCGGATTCAAACAGTTGGCAGCATTCACATTTGAGTGCTGATGCCCAACCAGAAATGCAATGCGTCGATGAGCCATGCAAACCCGACGTCTAAGGTTGCTGTCTTGGCGCAACTGATAATAATGGACTTGAATTCGCGGGCGCAGGCGCGCGATGCCGGCGGTGCGTCAAGCCGCCGAAACCATTTGGGAGGAAAAACCAGCATGTCCGAGGCAAAGGTTCATCGCGTCAAGCCGGGGTGGAAGAAGAACGCGCTGATCGACAACGAGACCTATCTCAAATGGTACAAGGACAGCGTCGCGGACCCGGATAAATTCTGGGGCAAGCACGGCAAGCGGATCGACTGGTTCAAGCCCTACACGAAGGTCAAGAACACTTCCTTCGAGGGACACGTCTCCATCAAGTGGTTTGAGGATGGCCAGACTAATGTTTCCTACAACTGCATCGACCGCCATCTGAAGAAGCGCGGCAACCAGACTGCCATCATCTGGGAAGGCGACAATCCCTACGACGACAGGAAGATCACCTACAACGAACTGTACGAGCATGTCTGCCGCCTCGCGAATGTGATGAAAAAGCACGGCGTCAAGAAAGGCGACCGCGTCACCATCTACATGCCGATGATCCCGGAAGCGGCCTATGCGATGCTCGCCTGCACGCGCATCGGCGCGATCCATTCCATCGTCTTCGGCGGCTTTTCTCCGGATGCGCTTGCCGGCCGTATTGTCGATTGCGAATCGACCTTCATCATTACCGCCGACGAGGGATTGCGTGGCGGCAAGCACATTCCTCTCAAGGAAAATGCGGATCAGGCAATCCACATTGCCGCAAAGAACAACATCACTGTCAAGAATGTACTGGTCGTGCGCCGTACAGGTGGCAAGGTCGGCTGGGTGAACGGCCGGGACCTCTGGTATCACGACGAAATCGCTTCGGTTAAGCCAGAGTGCAAGCCGGAGAAGATGAAGGCCGAGGACCCGCTCTTCATCCTCTACACGTCCGGCTCGACCGGCAAGCCGAAGGGCGTGCTGCACACAACCGGCGGGTATCTGGTTTTCGCCTCCATGACCCACCAGTACGTCTTCGACTACCACGACGGAGATATCTACTGGTGCACAGCCGATGTCGGCTGGGTCACCGGCCACAGCTACATCGTCTATGGACCACTGGCCAATGGCGCTACCACGTTGATGTTCGAAGGCGTACCCAACTATCCTTCACAATCGCGCTTCTGGGAAGTCGTCGACAAGCACAAGGTCAACATCTTCTACACCGCGCCGACTGCGCTGCGTGCTCTGATGGGCGCCGGCGACGAGCATGTCACCAAAACCTCGCGCAGGAGCCTGCGCGTGCTGGGGTCGGTCGGCGAGCCGATCAATCCCGAGGCCTGGGAGTGGTATTTCAACATCATCGGCAACGGCAAGGTTCCGATCGTCGATACCTGGTGGCAGACGGAAACCGGCGGTATTCTGATCACGCCGCTGCCAGGCGCTACCGACCTCAAGCCCGGCTCGGCAACCCGCCCCTTCTTCGGCGTACAGCCACAACTTGTTGACAATGAAGGCAAGGTGCTTGAGGGCGCCGCCGACGGCAATCTGTGTATCACCGACTCGTGGCCGGGCCAGATGCGCACGGTCTACGGCGACCATGACCGCTTCGTGCTGACCTATTTCTCGACTTACAAGGGAAAATATTTCACCGGCGACGGCTGCCGCCGCGATGCCGACGGCTACTATTGGATTACCGGCCGCGTCGACGATGTCATCA
>JBKJRE010000407.1:0-5066 GCA_046594775.1 Rhizobiaceae bacterium
CCAAGCTCGGCCTGCGGGTCACGCCCAGCGTCGGCAATTTTGTGCTTGTGCACTTTCCGGGTTCGGCCGCGCATTCGGCGGCGCGGGCTGACGACTATCTCTCCGCCCGCGGTTACATATTGCGCCGTGTCTCCGGCTATGGCTTTCCCAATGCGTTGCGCATGACTGTGGGGACCGAGGACGCCAATCGCGGCGTCGTGGCCGCGCTCAGCGAATTCCTCAAATAGGGACCGACATGCCGCAACCCCTTTTTGACAAGATTGCCCTGATCGGCATCGGCCTCATTGGCTCGTCGCTGGCCCGGGTCATTCGCCGCGAAGGCTTGGCTGGCCACGTCGCCATCGCCACGCGGAGCCAGGCTACTCTCGCGCGCGCCAAAGAACTTGGCCTGGGCGACAGCTATTCGACGCATGCGGCCGAAGCGGTGAAGGATGCCGATCTTGTCATCGTCTCTGTGCCTGTCGGCTCGTCCGGAACTATCGCAGAAGAGATCGCGTCCGCGCTCAAGCCAGGCGTTATCGTCACCGATGTCGGCTCGACGAAGCGCTCTGTGATTGCACAGATGCAGCCGCATATTCCCGCCGGCGTGCACTTTATTCCGGGCCATCCCTTGGCCGGCACCGAGAAATCTGGCCCCGATTCCGGGTTCGCCGATCTGTTCGACAACCGCTGGTGCATCTTCACCCCCCTGCCGGATACGGATCCGGAGGCGCTTGCGCGGCTCTCCGAATTCTGGCGGCGCTGCGGTTCCAATGTCGACACCATGGATGCCGACCACCACGACATGGTTCTGGCCATCGTTTCGCATCTGCCGCACATCATTGCCTACAACATTGTCGGTACGGCCGACGATCTCGAAACGGTAACGAAGTCGGAGGTGATCAAATACTCGGCGTCAGGCTTTCGGGATTTCACCCGTCTTGCCGCTTCGGACCCGACTATGTGGCGCGACGTTTGTCTTCACAACAAAGATGCGATCCTTGAGATGCTGGCGCGCTTTTCCGAGGATCTTGCGTCGCTGCAGCGAGCGATCCGCTGGGGCGACGGAGACAAGCTTTTCGAGATGTTTACGCACACCCGCGCGGTGCGCCGCTCAATCATCGAGGCCGGCCAGGACATCGACGTTCCGGATTTTGGCCGGCAGGCTGTCGAGCATCCGAGGAAGGAGTAGCCTCAGAGCGGCGGAATTCGTCCGAGTTTCACAAAACTGATATTTGCGCGCCCCTTCTTGATGGTCAGTGGCAGGGATGGCGCGTTGCCCATGAAGGACAGCGCCGCAATTCCGGTGATGATCTCGTCGCTGTTTTCTGGAAACATCGCGGCGAGCACTTTCGACAGGCCAGTGGGGTCGCGGATCGTAATCTTGAGATTGGCATCGATCAGTCCGTCCTGTCTGACCGAGAACGGTCCGCTGATGGTAAGCCCGGTATCTGGCCCGCTCGACAGCGACGCTTGGTGGATGGTACCGGACTGGCCCCGAAGATTGTTTATGCGCGAGCCGACCAGTTCGACGCCATTGTCGATTGTCAGGTCGGTCTGGCCCGAAAGGGCAGGCAATTGTCTTCCGTCGACCCGGGATGGATCGACGATGAGGTCATCGAAACTGCTCGCCACGTCGAGGTCAGCACCATTCCGGCGCATATGCGCCTGGAAATCTCCGATCGTGCCTAGTGGCGTGCCCGATGCGAGACTTGCCGACACATTGCCGCCCTCAAGCGAAACGCGGTCCGGCAATGGCTGAGCCCATCGAACGCTTGCACGCATTCTATCCCATACGAATTTGAGCGGTCCGCTGGCCGGCGTATCGACCGTCGCCGGTCCGTCAAGTTCGGCGACGAAGCGCTTCGGATCGTATATCTGGCCCGCGGAGCGGAAGCTGCCGGCGGAAAACGAAACGGCCTCGGCGGGATCGGAAAAGGCGATCCGGTCGCAATAGATTCCGAGCCTGAACGGGAAGCCGCGCGCCACCGTATTGTCGCACTCCGCCGCCACATCGCCTCGGTTCATCCTGGCGATGGTGGCCTTGGCTTCGTTTTCGAACAGGCCGGCCAGATAGTACCAGCCAGCAGTATAGCCCACGCACAGCACTACCACGAACGCCCCGAGCCAAAGAATTCGCCGGCCGTAATTCGGAGTCTTCTGCCCGGTGGCGTTCATGCCGTTCCTCGATGATCCATTTTTCCACAAAACCTGATGAAAGGCCTGCCCCTGACACGGCACATGCGCTACCCGTTGTGCCAAGATGTCGGCGACAGGCGCCTGAACATACACTGGCTTGGCGATATGGGCGATTTTTGGGTTTTTGGCTATGGCTCACTTATGTGGCGACCTGGATTCGCACATATCGAGACGCGTCGTGCGCGGCTGCATGGCTTCCGGCGGTCGCTTTGCGTGATGTCACACATCTATCGGGGCACGCCGGAAAGGCCGGGTCTCGTGCTCGGGCTTGATCACGGTGGCTCCTGCGTCGGCCTGGCTTTCCGGGTTCCGGGAGATCTGCGCGGCGAGGTGCTGGCCTATCTGCGCGACCGCGAACTGGTGACCAACGTGTATATCGAACGAAGCTTGTCCATTCGGGTGGAAGGCGGCGGCATCGAGCCGGCAATCTGCTATGTGGTCGATCGCGCGCATGAACAGTATTCGGGAAGCCTTCCGGAAGCCGAAGCCGCGAGAATGGTATCAGGCGCGGTTGGTCAGGCCGGCACCAACGAGGAATATGTGGTGAACACGATCGAACATCTGCGGGCGCTTGGCATTCGGGATCGCTGGCTGGAAGAGGTTGGCCGTCTCGTGGCGCCGTGAAGGGGTCACGAGGCGTCGTTGAAGCGGCTGCACTCCGACGTGACCGATCTCGATCTTGTGGCATTGGCCGGGTGAAATCGTGGGATCTGACGCGACGCCCGGCGCCTGCCAGCGCTGACGCGCTTCAACGTGCCCGGGCAGCTTTCCGCCCGGGGTCCCCGGCATTCAGCTGTTGCAGACGCCGCACCGCGGTCGGCGGCATGGGAGGGTGGCGTGGTTCAGCTGCAGCCTCGACGAGAAGCGCGTCACAGGCTTCTTCCGTCTCGGCTACCAGCCGCCGCATGAATTCCTCGCGGTCCAAACCAGGTGGTATAGGCTTCAGAAAGCGCGCCCGGATGGTGCCCGGATAGCGAAGAAATTTGCGCCGCGGCCACCACAGGCCTGCTACATGCGCAACGGGGACCACCGGCATACCGAGTTGAGCATAGATTTCGACTATTCCGTACTTGTAAAGCGGCTCGTCTCCCGGGGCACGCCTTGTGCCTTCGGGATAGATGATGAGCTGCCGATTTTGAACCGCCATCACGCGCTTGGCGTCGATCAC
This sequence comes from Rhizobiaceae bacterium, assembly GCA_046594775.1. GTDB lineage: Bacteria > Pseudomonadota > Alphaproteobacteria > Rhizobiales > Rhizobiaceae > CAMYMG01. Next base: position 3,347 of record JBKJRE010000407.1, read on the forward strand.
CGCCTTCTTCAAGGCTATCGACCGCTTACCGCGATTGACCGGGATCATGTTCATCTTGAGGATGTACCAGCCGAAGAACGGGAGCCAGGTCAGTTCGCGCTTCAGGATATAGAGCGGATCGTGGAGGGAAGGCAGGAAGGCAAAAGTATCCCAGAAGGACTGGTGTTTCGGCGCCAGGATAAATGAGCCCTCCGGAAGGTTTTCCTGTCCGCTGATCTGACTTTTCGTACCCGCGATCTTTTCCATCAGCCACATGTTGGTGCGGGCCCAGAATTTCGGCACGAACCAGGCCCGGTTGCGGGGCGCAAGGAAGAAATAGGGAGACCAACCGATCATCTGGACGATCAGGTTGAGATAGAAGACGATGTTGAAGGCGATAGAACGGATCAGGAGCATGAAGCGGCGACCAGCGATGGAGACTGCCGTTGGTTACACCAGCCGGTCCAAGAAGGGAAACGCCGCGTGCCGGTCGTCGCTTGTGGCCCTTTAGCGTTTAGTCGGACGCAGCCTTTGCGCTGACGACGGCCAGCCCGTTCGCAGTCGGGCGCAAAGGCACGACGCCACGCACCAGCGCCAGGAGATACTTGTTGTATTCGGTGAACAGCACGCGAAGCGCCTGCGGTTGCAGCCAGCGCCCATCATCAAGCCGCGTGTTAACGACCGGATAAGGCTCGATCGCCGCCCTACCGAGAAGCCGTCCCATTTCAAGCAGGCTTCTCGGCATGTGATAGTTGTTGGTCACCAGAATGACCTTGGAATAGTCGTGGCTGCGCACCCACTTGGCGCTTTCCTCGGCGTTGCCAATAGTGTCCAGCGCTGCGTGGTCAATGTCGACACAGCAAGAAAACAGGTTCTTGTCGCCGCCGGTCACTGCCCTCAGATCGTCGCCATTGGCATCCGGATGGACGCCACTGATCAGTAAACGCTCACCCTTTCCGGATTTCAAAAGATCGATTGCCGCATCGAGTCTGGCTTGACCGCCAGTCAGCACAATGATCGCGTCAGCGCTGGCGGGGTCGCGGGGCGTTGCCAGGCGGCTCACATGTGTCGAAAAAACCGCGAAACCTACAAAGAAGAAGAAACCGAATCCGAGCGTCAACAGCATGGACAGCCATAACCAGCGCGCGACCCGGCGGGGCCGCACGAGAAAGTCGTCACGGCTCGGCTTCATGCCGCCAGGTCCTGTTGGCGATATCCCTTCATCGAATCCCTCAATAGCGCGCAATTGAGGCATTGTCTGGAATATTAGCGGCCATCACGAGTCGGTTTGGCGCGTGTCGAGATCGGTAAGATATGCCACCACTGTGACATGCGATGTCGCCGCTGTCAGGGCGCCGATAACAAGCACGATCAGAGCGACGCCGCCATAACCGTTCGCGCCGATCGCGAAGTTGCCGAACAGCGCCGTCGCCTGGTCGGCTTCTGGGGTGGCGAGATTTCGCGCCGACCAGAATGAGAAAACGATAAAGACAATGATGGCGGCAATGCCGCCGGCAGCGGCGCCCTTCATGCCAGTCATGAGAAAATGCCGCCGGAATTCCGTTGCAATGAAGCGGGCCTCGGCGCCAACAAAATGCAACACCTCTATGATATGGCCGTTACCGGCCATGGCGCCGCGCGTGGCGAACACGACCGACAATACAGTGGCGGTCAGCATGAGCGCCAGAGCGGCTATGCCGATCATCACGGTCGTTCGGGCCATGGTCACCAGCCTGTCGAC
>JBKJRE010000413.1:0-5169 GCA_046594775.1 Rhizobiaceae bacterium
AACTGGTATGTGGACGACCTGCCGCCGATGATGTTCATGAAGAAGGCGCCGAACAGCCACGGCTTCGTCAATCCGCGAGACATCGAAGAAATGTGGCGCGACCAGTTCGACTGGATCTATCGAGAGATGGATTATGCGGTGTTCCCGTTCACCATCCACCCCGACGTCAGCGGCCGGCCGCAGGTCCTGCTCATGCTTGAGCGCCTGATCGAGCACATCAACAAGCACGACGGCGTAAAGTGGATGACATTCGAGGAGATTGCATCGGACTTCCGCAAGCGCTTCCCATTCTCGGCCGGGGCGCGCCCGGAAGTCATCTGAACGCGGAAGGCATTCGACACAACACCCCGGCGGTAGCATCGCGGCCGGTGGCAACCAGACGGACATCGCTCATGTGCTCAAGTTGTGGATTCCCGGCAGCGCCGGGCCACTGGACCGAGGCTGGAACGGCAACCCCGCACGACCGCCTGCGTGCAAGGTTCCGGCGCGCGCAGGTGCTTCAGTCGGTGCTGCCGGCCTATGGGCTTACAGCGCATGACGGTGCGCAGGTGCCGGGCATCCAGCTCGGCACCCTGTCCGGCAACAGCACCATCGTGCGCGACCTCGAAGAGGTATGGGCCGAAGCCGAACGGATGACGGGAAGGGCCATCGACCCGCTTGATCCGCGTTTCATCGGCGACGACGTCTGAGCGCCATGTCTGCCGGAATCGGGGCGAGCGACCCGGCCGACACGCGAATGAGACTGACCCTGCTCGGCGGCTTCCTCGGCTCGGGCAAGACCACCTGGCTTCGCCACCAGCTGCATTTCGGCGCGTTTGCCGACGCTTTCGTCGTTGTCAACGAGGCGGCCGAAACGGCAGTCGATGACGCGCTTCTCGGCCATTCTGCAGAACTTGCGGTGCTTGCCGGTGGCTGCGCCTGCTGCGACGCCAAGGATGATCTGATCGCCCTGCTTCGCTGGGTCTGCGACCGTCGTGTCAGCCATGCAGCGGACGAGCGCTTGCTCGATCAGATCGTGCTTGAAACCAGCGGGCTGGCAGATCCCGCGCCGATCGTCGCGGCCATCCGCTCCGATCCGATGCTGGTCCATCACATCGTGATCCGCGAAATCGTCGTGGCCGTGGATGGCGTCTACGGTCTGCGCCACATCCGAGAAGAGGCGCTCGGCCGGCGCCAGATGGAGCTTGCCGACCGGCTTGTCGTCACCAAGGTCGACGAGGCCGAGCCCGGCCAACTTGCCAGACTTCTCGCGACGCTCCGGCAGATTAACCCGGGAGCGACTGTCCTGGGCGCCATCAATGGCGCTGATGCCCAGCTCCCAGGCCAGGCTGGCGTCGCGCCGGAAGTACTGGCCGATCTGGACGACTATGCGGATAGTCAGCCCATCCGGGCGCTCAAGATCGATATCGGCGAAGATATCGACTGGACTGCGTTCAGCGTTTGGCTCAGTGCACTGATCCATGCCCGCGGTGACGACATATTGCGCGTGAAGGGCGTGGTACGGACGCCGGCGGGTCGGCTTCTGCTGCAGAGCGTGAGGCGTATCGTGCAATCGCCGGAGATGCTGCCGGACAGCCAGGAAGACACGCCCGAGCGGGACAACAGGCTGGTTTTCATCGGGCGTGGTTTCACGGAAACTGCGCTTGCCCGGTCGCTGCGCCATTTTGCCGGACTGGGCCCGGGATCAGGCAGGAGGGACTGCAATGAACGATGATGTCTACCGGAAGCAGCAGTTCGGCCAGACGATAGGGCTTGGCCGCATGCCGGCGCTCCTGGTCGTCGATTTCGTCAACGGATTTACCGATCCCGAGATCCTCGGTGGGGGCAACATTCTGGACGCGGTCGCCGCGACAAAACCGTTGCTCGCCTTTTTCCGGGAGATGAAGCTGCCGGTCGTTTTCACCCGCATTGTCTATGCCGACGATGGCGCCGACGCCGGTATGTGGTGCGTGAAGGTGCCGCGTCTGCGCGATCTGACCGAAAATGCGCATGCCAGTCAGATCGTGGATGTGCTTTCGCCTGTCGACGGCGAACTGGTGATCCGCAAGACACAGGCATCGGCGTTTTTCGGTACGCATTTGGCCGCATATTTTGTCGCAAGAGGTGTCGATTCCGTCGTGCTTGCCGGCTGCACCACATCTGGCTGCATCCGCGCCAGCGGCATCGACGCGATGAGCATGAACTATCGCGTAACCGTGGCCAAAGACTGTGTCGGTGATCGCGCAATCGGACCTCACGAGGCGAACCTCTTCGACATGGGCCAGAAATACGCTGACCTTCTTACCCGAATTGAGGTCGTTACTGCATTGAACGCCCGCAATTAGCGAGCGCGGTGCATGCTGGCCATCAAATGCTGAGGGAGGTCGACCGACTGAATTGGAAACCGAATTCGCACGAGTATCAAGAGGGTAAGGATCTTTCCATGCGTCCGACGCAATCTCGCACCGTGGGGTGACATGGTTGCAGCGATGTGTCGTGCGGCTTTTCTGTCGGTAAGACGTCTCGATGTCGCCAGTGGCGGCTGAGGCATGGTCCGACTGGAATTCGCTCCCACGTCGCCCTCAGTGCGCGTCTTGCAGATTGTCGACCGATTGCTTTGACTTGGCTCAAGTCAGCTACCGCACTATCGCTCTGCCGGAAGGCGGAAGAACATCGCCAGCTTGAGGCTCTGCGCTATTCTTTCGGCGCGCTCCACGAAGATGTCGGCAACGCCGACCGGGCACAGTTCGTGCGCCGTCTCGGCAAACAGGCGAAGCCAGATCGCAAAATCGTCCTCGACCACGGTCTTCAGTCTGAGGTGGGCCGGCACAGGACGGCCCTGATAGCTGCCGTCTTTCAGCATCACCGAACACCAGAAGTCGGTCATCTTTTCCAGGTGCGGTTCCCAGTCGCCGGGGATTGCCATTGCAAAGATCGGCCCAAGACGTTGATCCTGTCTCACCCGGCCATAGAAGCTGCCGACCAGCCTGCCGATGAAAGCGCGGTCGAGCCCGGCGTGATCGACGGGCAGTTCGGCCAGGGGGCGTGCCGCGTCGGTGCTATTGGCGTCCAATTCCGTCCACTCCAAAACGATCCGCCGGCGCGGGCTTCGCGCCGGCGGATCTATCCAACTTCTATTCAGCCGGACCCTGATGCATCAAGTCGTCGTTTTCCGGTCCGTCGACGATCAGATATCCGGCAAGACCGCGTTCGACGCGCGACAGGGCGTGATCCACCAGGATGTAGTGGCCGCCGCGATCGATCTTGAAGTCCACGATGGTTGCCCCGCCCGGCGCCACCGTCACCGTCTGGACATCGTTCAGGGGGGGCGACGTAATGCTGCCGAAAGCATAGACGTTGTCGAATATCTCGCCGATCACATGGAACGACGAGGTGAAGTTCGGGCCTCCCACGCCGAAGAAGATGCGCACCGTCTCGCCGACGCTGGCATAGAGCGGATGCGTCTTGGTCAGCGAGCCGACGGCACCGTTGAACAGGAAATATTCCGGCCGCTCCGAGATCAGCTTGTCATAGTCCATCTCCATCTCGCCCTGCGTGCCGAACGGCTCGACCGTATAGAGTTCGCCCTGCATGACATAGAACTCACGGTCCACCTGCGGCAGGCCGCCCTCCGTCTCGACCAGGATCAGTCCGTACATGCCGCTGGTGATGTGATGGGCCACACTCGGCGTGGCGCAATGGTACACGAACACCCCTGGCTTCAGAGCCTTGAAGGTCACGATTGTCTCGTTGCCGGGATCGGTCTGCGTATAGTGGGCGCCGCCGCCCGGTCCTGTCGCCGCATGGAAGTCCACGGAATGCGCCATGACACTGTCTGCGGGGTTCTTCAGATGCACCTCCACCGTATCGCCGACGCGCACCCTGACGAAGGGTCCGGGCACCTTGGCGTTGAACGTCCAGTAGGTGTAGGTAGTGCCGTCATCGAGCCTGCCGACCAGTTCGACCGTTTCCAGATCGACACGAACGACTTCCGGCGACCGTTGTCCGATCGGTCCGGGCAGATCGCCGGGGTCACGTACGACATCGGCGCCTTCCGAGGCCATCGTCTCGCGGGCTCCCGCCATCACCTGGATCAACCCCTCCATGCCCGCCTGGCGGTGTCCGGCAATCGAGCAGAAATACGCGAATTCGCCGGCCTTGCCGGCAGTGAATGAAAACGTTGACGACGCATTCTTGCCGACCACCACCGAGGAACGCGCTGCATATTGGTCGATCACCACATCATGCTCGGCGCCCTCGCCATTGATCAGGTTGATCTGGACGAGTTCACCCTCATGCACCATGAGGTTCGGATTGACCTTGCCGTCGATGTCGCCACCGACGCCGAGATAGACCATCCGCCCCTCGGCAATTCCGGTTCGGAGTGTAAACGTCGTCGCGGTGCGGTAGCTGCTGGCGCCGCTCTGGTCGGTCGCGGAGTCCGGCGATGCCTGGTCGACCGCGGGCGTCGTTTCCGTCTGCGCCATGATCGTGGCGCCGGCTTCAGGCTGCTCTGCATAGGCGAGGGCCGGAGCGAGAAGCAGTGAGAAAAACATGCTGACGACCGCAATCAGACGGTTGCAGCCGGGCTGCCCGGCCTGTCGGTTACGCGCGGGCCGTCTGGTCTTATTGACGGGGTCCGGTACGGATGTTGTCTGATGGAACTCGGGCATGAAGCGCTCCTTTGTCGCTGTGCGCAGAAACAGTGTGATGCAACGTCTAGGCCTGATGAACCCGGCGCTCTTTGCGCTATGTCAACTCCGGCGCATGTCGCAGCTCGCCGTGCGGCGGCCGGTACATGACGCCGTGCCGGCTCCGTCCCGTTCGGAGGGTCAGGTTCCTAGTTGGATGCCTGTTCGAAGAGCTCGGCAAAGTGCGCCTTGGCCTTGCCGGGATGCTTCACGATCTTGGCGGCCTCGAGATTGACCGGGTTGCCGACGACGATCAGTGCAACCATGCCCATGCCGTAATGTGGCGTGCACTTGACGCCGTAGACGCCCTCGACATCCAGTTGCACGGTGATCGCATCGCTGATCTTTCCCTTGAACGGCTCGGCGCCGTCGGGGATCATGCCCTTGATGATCTCGGCATTGTGCGACTTGTCGGTCGGAACGAATGTTACCGTATCGCCGGGCGCCGCCACGATGAAATCGGGCTGGAAGACCATCGCCCCCTTGTCGCCCTTGTTGA
>JBKJRE010000523.1:0-3962 GCA_046594775.1 Rhizobiaceae bacterium
CTGGCAACGACACTCGCAGGCTTGATCGCCTTTGCGCTCATTGCCGAAAGCCTGCCGCCGAGGCTTGGAATGCTGGTCGGCGTGCCGGCCCGGCGTGCGCGCAGTGTCGGACGCACCCGGGTGACGCGCCCGGCTGGCTCCCGGGATGCCGGGCGCGCCGTGAATACTTGATCCGGAACGAGCCTTCGTCCATAAGCGCTTTTCGAATTTCGCCGCGCGCGAAACGGCCCTCCACAAGCCACGGGAAAACGCTTTCATGACCGCCTTCCAGCCGCTCGTCTTTTCCGGGGTCCAGCCGACCGGAAACCTACACCTCGGCAATTATCTCGGCGCCATCAGCAAGTTCGTGGCGCTTCAGGACACCTCCGACTGCATCTATTGCGTCGTCGACCTGCATTCGATCACCGCGCAGCTGGTGCACACCGATCTTGCCGAGCAGACGCGTTCGATCACGGCGGCGTTTCTCGCCTCCGGCATCGACCCGAAGAAGCACATCGTCTTCAATCAGAGCCGCGTCATGCAGCATGCCGAGCTTGCCTGGATATTCAACTGCGTGGCGCGCATCGGCTGGATGAACCGCATGACGCAGTTCAAGGACAAGGCCGGCAAGGACCGCGAAAATGCCTCGCTGGGCCTGCTGGCCTATCCGAGCCTGATGGCTGCCGACATGATGGTCTACCGCGCCACCCAGGTGCCCGTCGGCGACGACCAGAAGCAGCATGTCGAACTGACGCGCGATATCGCCCAAAAATTCAACAATGACTTTTCGGCGCGCATCGCCGAGCTCGGGATTGGCGTCGAGATGATGATCGGCGAGGAGAAGGTCAACGGCTTCTTTCCATTGATCGAGCCGGTGATCGGCGGCCCTGCGGCGCGCATCATGAGCCTGCGCGACGGCTCAAAGAAGATGTCGAAATCGGACCCCTCGGACCTGTCTCGGATCAACCTCACCGACGATGCGGACGCAATCTCCAGGAAGATCCGCAAGGCCAAGACGGACCCGGCGCCGCTGCCCGGCGAACTCGATGGACTGGCCGGCCGCCCGGAGGCCGAAAACCTCGTCGGCATCTATGCCGGGCTGGCCAATATCTCCAAGGAGGCGGTGCTGAAGCAATTCGGGGGCCAGCAGTTCTCGGCCTTCAAGCCGGCCCTGGCAGATCTCGCGGTGGAAAAACTCGCGCCGATCGCCGACGAGATGCGCCGAATTTCCGCCGATCATGCCTATGTCGATTCGGTGTTGCGCGACGGCGGCGAACGGGCCGGCGTCCGGGCGGAAGCGACGATGAAGTCGGTGCGCCAGATCGTCGGGCTGCTCGGCGGTTGACGACGCGTCATCCGGCCAAGGCTTGCCGCCCGCGGCGGCAAATGGCAGATTGCGCCGCGATTGGGCTTTGCGCAGCGGGGTAGATAGTGGTTTCAAAACGCCTGAGCCGGGAAGCCGGCCATCGCCGCAAGTTCCTGGCGATCATCGACGATACGCCCGAGTGCGAACGCGCGGTGGCTTACGCTTCGCGGCGCGCCAAGGCGACGGGAGGCGTTTTGGTGCTGCTTTATGTCATCGAGCCGGGCGAGGTGCAGCACTGGCTCGGTGTGGAAAAGATCATCCGCGACGAGGCGATGCAGACAGCGACCACCGCTCTCGACCTCCAGGCGTCGAAGGTGCGCGAGATGCTCGGCATCGAACCGGAACTGGTGGTCCGCGAAGGCAAGGCTGCCGAGGAAATCCACAAGCTCATCGAGGATGACCAGGACATCGCCATTCTGGTGCTGGCGGCAGGCGCCTCGAAGGAGGGACCCGGCCCGCTTGTCGCGTCGATCGCCGGCAAGGGCGCGGCTTTCCCTATTCCTGTGACGGTCGTGCCGATGAACCTGTCCGACCAGGACATAGACAGCCTGGCCTAGGCCAGAACTTCTTTCGAGGCGACGGTGGAATCGGCGTTGAGCCTGTAGATGATGGGCACGCCGGTGCCGAGCTCCAGCTTGACGATCTCCTCCCCCGAGGTGCCGTCTAGCGCCATGATCAGCGCGCGCAGCGAATTTCCGTGCGCGGCGACCAGGACCGTTCCGCCGCGCAGCACATGCGGCTGAAGGTCATGCAGGTAGTAGGGCCAGACGCGTGCGCCGGTGTCCTTCAGGCTTTCGCCACCGGGCGGCGGCACATCGTAGGAGCGGCGCCAGATGTGAACCTGCTCCTCGCCCCATTTCTGGCGCGCATCATCCTTGTTCAGGCCGGACAGGTCGCCATAGTCGCGCTCGTTCAGCGCCTGGTTGCGGATCGTCTGCAGATCGCTCTGACCGACGACGTCGAGGATGATCTGGCAGGTCTTTTGCGCCCGCATCAGACCCGACGTGAAGGCGATGTCGAATTTCAGGCCCCGCGCTTTCAGCTTTTCGCCGCCGGTCCTGGCTTCCTCCCGGCCCAGATCGGTCAGGTCGACATCGCGCCAGCCGGTGAAAAGGTTCTTCAGGTTCCATTCGCTCTGGCCGTGACGGACGAGCACGAGTGTGCCGGACATTGTGACTCCTATGATTGCTCAGCGTTGCGGAATTTTTCGCGGACGCCCATCGCCGTTGCGATCAGCGCGAAATCCCGGTTGCCGACCTTGAACAGCGACTTTCGAAAATACATTCCCCAATGCTGCCTGTCGGTGACGAAGGAAAGCGTATCAAGCAAGGGATAGATGTCTGCCGCTTCCGCGTCCAGCCAAGCCATGCGGCGATACCATCCCGGCATTCCCGGCATCATCTCGCGTTCGGCCGGCTCGCCCGGCAACACATGGCCGATGGCGGTGAAAGCGCGCAGTTCCGCGCCATCCTTCATGCCCTCGCGTGGCGAATAGTAAGTTACCCAGTCGCCAGGCTGCACCTTTTTCACAGCGTCGTGGCGGCCATGCGAGAACATCGCAAAGCCGCCGGTAACGGCCACCCTGACGTGGGCGCCGGCGGCGACGCCTATCCAGCAGGCGGTCATGCGTGGTCGAGACCCAGAACGTCGCGCATCGAATAGAGGCCGGATTTGCGCTCCCGCGCCCACAGTGCAGCCCTGATCGCCCCGCGGGCGAAGATGCTGCGGTCCTCTGCGTGATGCGACAGGGTGATACGCTCGCCGGGGCCGGCGAGAATGACGGAATGATCGCCCACGACCGAACCGCCGCGCAGTGTCGCAAATCCGACCGTGCCCGGCGTCCGCGCGCCGGTATGGCCGTCCCGCGACCGAACGCTATTTTCGGCAAGAGCTATCTCGCGGCCCGCCGCCGCCGCCTCGCCAAGCAGCAACGCGGTGCCCGATGGGGCGTCAACCTTGCTGCGGTGATGCATTTCAAGGATCTCGATGTCGAAATCCTCCGGTCCAAGCGCCTTTGCCGCCTGTTCGACCAGCACGGCCAAAAGGTTGACGCCGAGGCTCATATTGCCGGACTTGACGATCGTCGCATGGCGCGCCGCGGCGGCGATCCTGGCGTCGTCCTCCGCCGTGCATCCCGTCGTGCCAATGACATGGACGATGCGGGCCTGCGCCGCGTAGCCCGAGAACTCGACGCTGACTGCCGGAACGCTGAAGTCGAGCACGCCATCGGCCTTGGCGAAGGCGTGCAGGGGATCGTCCGTGATAGCGACGCCGATCGGACCGACGCCGGCCAGTTCGCCGGCATCCTGGCCGATGCAGGGAGAACCCGCCCGCTCCAGCGCCGCAACGACGCGCACACCGCTCATCGCATGTATGGTACGGATCAGGGTCTGGCCCATACGGCCCGCGGCTCCGACGACAACAAGCCCCATATCGCTCATGTTCCGCTCCGGTTCTGTTGCAGCCACCAGTTGCGCCAGCGGCGGCCTGACGTCTCGACGCCAAACTTGAACGGCTCACGGGCATAGGCGCCGAGGCCGGCAAGGGCGGCGAGTTGATGAGTAATAACATACGCCGGGATGGTCGCCATCCATTCGCTGTGCGGCGCCTTGTCCTC
>JBKJRE010000550.1:0-2657 GCA_046594775.1 Rhizobiaceae bacterium
ACGCAAGTGCCGCGATCGGTCCAGTCGAGAATCCGCGAAAAGGTTTCCGAGCCGATCACCAGCGCGCGCTTGAAACCGCCGGCCCGCAGCAAGCTGTCGGCGGTGCTGAGCGCGAACACGAAGCCCGAACAGACCGCCTGCAGATCGAACGCGGCGCCCTGCGTGATGCCGAGTGCGGCCTGCACCGAGACGGCGCTCGCCGGAAACGTATTGTCGGGCGTCGAGGTCGCCAGAACGATCAGATCTATGGCCTGCGCGTCCAGCCGCGCGGCGGCCAACGCGGCCTTAGCCGCCTTTACCGCCATATCGGATGTGAGTTCGCCTTCGGCTGCGATGTGGCGCTCGCGAATGCCGGTGCGCTGCACGATCCACTCGTCGGTGGTGTCGACGGTCTTGGCCAACTCTTCGTTGGTCAAGCATCGCTCCGGCAAATAGCTGCCGCAGCCCAGAATGACGGAACGCAATACTGTCACGAGGCGGCCCCGCCGATCGCTTGAGTGGTTGAAATCGAACTCGCCGAAGCGTCAGGCACCATACCTTCAGGCGCCGAAGCTCTGGCCACCGAGTCCGCCGCTGCGGCGGCCGCACCGCGCTGGATTTCGCCCAGCGCCCGGCCGATCTTGGCGAGCAGTTCGTAGCGGACCATGTCGTAGCCGAGATCGATGGCCGCAGCAAAACCTTCCGCATCGGTTCCGCCATGGCTCTTGATGACGATGCCGTTGAGGCCGAGAAACACCCCGCCATTGGAACGGCGCGGATCCATCTTCTCGCGTAGCGTGCGGAACGCTTGGCGGGCGAACAGGTAACCGATGCGGGCGCTCAGCGTGCGGCTCATCGCGCTGCGCAGATAGTGCGCGATCTGGCGCGCGGTGCCCTCCGCGCTTTTCAATGCGATATTGCCGGAGAAGCCTTCGGTCACCACCACATCGACGGTGCCCTTGCCGATATCGTCGCCTTCGACGAAGCCATGATAGCGGAAGCCGGCGCCGCTGCCGGCGATCAGCATCGCGGCGGCCTCGCGCACTTCGTCGTGGCCCTTCATGTCCTCGGTGCCGACATTGAGCAGTCCGATCGAGGGCGCCTCCATGTCGAACAGCGCACGGGCCAGCGCCGCACCCAGGATCGAGAAATCGACGAGTTGCTTGGCGTCGCCGCCGATGGTGGCGCCGACGTCGAGGACGATGATGTCGGCGCGCAGCGTCGGCCAGATGGCGGCAATAGCGGGGCGCGAAATGCCCGGGATGGGACGCAGGCAGAACGTCGCCATCGCCATCAGCGCGCCGGTGTTGCCGCCCGAGATGGCGACGTCGGCGTCGCCGTCTTTCACAGACTGCAGGGCCATCCACATCGAGGAATTGCCCCTGCCCTTGCGCAGCGCCTGGGAGGGCTTTTCGTCCATCGAGATGACGTTCTCGGAATGGATGACACGGCTGACCTTCTTCAGGTCCGGGAATCTGTCAAGGATGGGCGTGATCTCGGCTTCGCGGCCGTGAAACAGGAAGGACGAGTTGCGCAATTCGCGCAGGGCGAGCGCAGCCCCCTCGATCGCTACCCGGGGGCCGACATCGCCGCCCATAGCGTCGACGGAAATGCGGATTGTGTCTGCCATTTGATCCGTTAGTTGCCCGTAGAAAATGGGCCGCTGCACCTTAGCCATTCGCCTTTGGGGTGCAAGAGCGACGCGGTTCGGCTTAGTCTTGCTTGGGTTTCAATGCTTTGAGGACGGCAAAGGGTGACGTCGCTTCAAGATCGGGCTTGAAGCCGGTGTCTTCAAGACTCACGTCGGGCTCGCGCGGATAGAGATCGACCGCCAGTGCCAGGGTTTCGACGATCAGATCGCTGAGATCGGCCTCGTTGCCCTCGAAATGATCGGGCACGTCCTCGCCGTCGAGATCGACGAAGACTTCCGCATTGGCGGGGCCGGCATAGTCTTTCTGTCCGCCCGGCAGGAAGATCCGGTCGACCGGCTCGGCGATCTCGTGCGTCAGCGGCTCGAGGGTGATCACCGAGGGCTGCGTCACGCTGGCGGTGAGCCGACCGGTGACGCGGATGCCGCCGCGGAAGCGCACGGCATGGAGCCGCACGGCAAGGCTCTCCACCGTGCTGAGACCGAGCTGCGCGGCGATCGCGGCCCGCTCATCGGCCGAGGGCGAGACCTCGACATCGCGGCCGGTGACCGGCATCGAATCGAGCCGGATGCTGGCGTCGTGCAGTTTGGCGCGGTCGGGCGTGCTCATGCGGCGATCCCCGCGGGCGGAATGAGTTCGGCGGCCGGCAGCGCCGCGAGGCGTGTCGATTCGTCGAGAAGATAAGCCGCGAAGAGCGCCACGCCGGGATTGGGTGCGCCATAGACATTGCGGACGAGCACTGCCTCGACATTGGCCGGGGTGCCGGAATCGAGCGCGGGATCGAGCACATTGACGAGACCATAGAAGACGTTGCCCATGGTTTTGACCTTCTTGGGTACGCCGAGGTCGGTGACGCCCAGTTCGCGGATCGAGCGGTCCATGTCCTTGAAGAAGAGCTCGACCAGCGCCTGCGTGAAGGGACGCGCCGTGGGCTCATTCTTAAGCCGGCGCAGGTAGAGTGCGAGATGGAGAGAGACCATGTCGAAGCGGCCGGTCACCGTGTCGGCGACGCCCCAGTCGGCGTAGAAC
>JBKJRE010000007.1:0-3066 GCA_046594775.1 Rhizobiaceae bacterium
CCCGCGACCTTCGGTTTACAAAACCGCTGCTCTACCATCTGAGCTACAAGGGCAACGGCGCTCCGGTATCACATCTGCCGCGCCAGTAAAGTCAAAAGTCGGGGAGGGCGCCGGCCAGGTGCCGGTCGGGGCCGACACTGGGGAAATCTCCGAGAGGGGCTCCAAGGTGCCTGCGGCCGTGGCCTCCAAATTACCGGACCTATCACCTATCTGTATCAAGGCATTCGGATTGCGGAGCTGGTAAATGCTGAGAATTGTCGTTGTTGCCCTGATCGTGCTGTTAGCCTGGGTTGTTTTGCTCAAGGTCGTGCGCGAACTCAAGGGCGCCAATATTGACTGGACCGGCTGGGCATTTGCCGCCGGCTTCATTTCGCTGGCGTTCTATTTGCGCCACGCGACCGGCCTGGGATAAACGATCCGTCGTTTTTCAGCGGTGTTGCGCGCGATGCAGCCTTTGCGACCTCGACTTATATGCGGGAGCGCGCGCTGATTGCGGTGACCCCCGCAATTCCTGGGAGCGCCATGTCGACCGCTGCTACGACCGCTACCGGACCTACGACCGACACTCCGATTCCTATGTCGGGTTCGACGGTCAGTATCACTGCTGTCGGCTCTGAAGGGCGGGAAAGATTGGCAGGGGAGGCGTCTTCGGGCGCCTCTTTGCTCTTTGGCTCGTGCTACGCGACTTTGCCGCCGATCATGCGGGTGATCTCGGCGGCGGCATTGTGGACCAGCGGCCCGAAATCTGCGGCGCGTTCCGTTGTAACGCGAACGGTTGGGCCAGAGACCGAAACGCCGCCGACCGGCTCGCCGAATTCGTTGAAGATGGCCGCCGCCACGCAGCGCATGCCCGGATAGCGCTCCTCGTCGTCGACGGACCAGCCGCGCCGGCGGATTTCGCCTAGATCCTTCGCCAGCGATTGCGGGTCGGACAGTGTTTTCAGGGTGAAGGCATCGAGGCCCGCCCTTCGCACGATGGCGTCGACACGTTCGGACGGCAGATGGGCGAGGATCGCCTTGCCGATACCCGAGGCGTGGAACGAACTGCGCGTGCCGGGCCGGAAGAAGGCGCGGATTGCCTGGTGAGTCTCGACCTGACTGACAAAAACCACGCAGTCATCCTCGGCGACGCCGAGATTGGCGGTTTCGCCCGTCGTTTCCATCAGCGTCTGCATGAGGCCGCGCGCCCGCTCGACAAGATTGCGGCGGCGCAGAAAGGCCGAACCCATGCGGTATGTCTCGACGCCGATCAGCCACAACTGTCCGGCCTGGTCGAACTCGACCATGCCGTGGTGGCTGAGCGTCGTCAGCATGCGATAGGCGGTCGAGGCGGCGATGCCGCTCTGGGCGGCGATCTCGCTGAGCGAGAGCCCGTTGCCGCCGGCGACGATGGCCAGAATCTTCAGCGCCCGGTCGAGCGACTGCACCGAGGCCGTGTCGACCGGCGCCTTGAAGGCGCGCGGGCGGCCACGCTGGCGTTTTTCGGGTGCGTCCATTCCACTTGATAGCGCGAACTGCCGCGAACCGAAATGAAAAAATATTCCGAGGATCGGATGCGAGCGGATCGTGAAAAACGATAAGCCATCCTATTTCAAGAGGATACGGTCTATTTCCTTCTATGAAAAAATATTCTGAAAAAATTGAAAAATATGTGCCGTAGTGGCATGCTCCGACCATACAAGGACAGTTGGAGCAAGCCCATGGCCAGGATGCGCGCAATCGATGCGGCGGTTCTCGTTCTCGAAAAGGAAGGCATTTCCTGCGCCTTCGGCGTGCCGGGCGCGGCAATCAACCCGCTCTATTCGGCGCTGAAGGCGCGCGGCACGGTGCGCCACATCCTGGCGCGCCATGTCGAGGCGGCGTCGCACATGGCCGAGGGCTATACGCGGGCAAAGGCCGGAAACATCGGTCTGTGCATCGGCACCTCCGGCCCGGCCGGCACCGACATGATCACCGGGCTCTATTCGGCATCGGCCGATTCCATTCCGATCCTGTGCATCACCGGGCAGGCGCCGCGCGCCCGGCTGAACAAGGAGGACTTCCAGGCGGTCGACATCGCGGCAATCGCCGCGCCCGTCACCAAATGGGCGGTGACCGTCGTGGAGCCCTATCTGGTGCCGATGGCGCTGCAGAAGGCGTTCCACCTCATGCGCTCGTCGCGACCCGGACCGGTGCTGATCGACCTGCCGGTCGCCGTGCAGCTTGCCGAGATCGAATTCGATATAGACGCCTATGAGCCACTCGAAGCGTTCAAGCCGGCGATGACGCGCGGCCAGGCCGAGAAGGCGCTGGCGATGCTCAACCAGGCCGAAAAGCCGCTGATCGTTGCCGGTGGGGGCATCATTAACGCCGACGCCTCTGACCTGTTGACCGAATTTGCCGAGATCACCGGTGTTCCTGTCATTCCGACGCTGATGGGCTGGGGAACGATCCCCGACGACCACCGGCTGATGGCCGGCATGTGCGGGCTGCAGACCTCGCACCGCTACGGCAATGCGACGATGCTGGCATCCGACTTCGTCTTCGGCATCGGCAACCGCTGGGCCAACCGTCACACGGGCTCGATCGACGTCTATACCAAGGGCAGGAAGTTCGTCCATGTCGACATCGAACCGACGCAGATTGGCCGCGTCTTCGCGCCGGATCTCGGCGTCGTCTCGGATGCCGGGGCGGCGCTGAAGATGCTGCTCGACGTCGCCACGGAGTGGAAGACGGCTGGCAAGCTGCGTGACTGGTCAAGCTGGGCCAGGGAATGCCAGGCGCGCAAGAAAACCATGAAGCGCAAGACCCATTTCGACCAGGTGCCGCTCAAGCCTCAGCGCGTCTACGAGGAGATGAACAAGGCGTTCGGCCGCGACACAACCTATGTTACGACGATCGGTCTAAGCCAGATCGCCGGGGCGCAGTTCCTGCATGTCTACAAGCCGCGCAACTGGATCAATTGCGGCCAGGCCGGACCGCTCGGATGGACGCTACCTGCAGCACTCGGCGTGCGCGCCGCCGATCCGGACCGGACGATCGTGGCGCTCTCGGGCGATTATGATTTCCAGTTCATGATCGAGGAAC
>JBKJRE010000048.1:0-12310 GCA_046594775.1 Rhizobiaceae bacterium
CCTCGGCATGCACCTGCCGCTGATCTGCGACCGCTATGAAGTTCGCGACGACGCCCCTCCGGGCGCCGGCAAATTCCGCGGCGGGGCAGGCGTGGTCAAATCCCAGCGCTACCTTACGCCGGGTTTCATGACGCATGAATCCGACCGAAACGAAGACGCCCCCTGGGGGATATTCGGCGGCAAGCCGGGTCACTGCAGCAAGGTGGAACTGAAGAACACCGAAACCGGCAAACACAGCTTTCAGCCGGCAAAGTTTTCCGGCCTGCGCACCGAGATAGGGGATGTCATCACCTATTATTCTCCGACGGGGGGTGGTTACGGCGATCCCCTCGAGCGCGATCCCGGCAAGGTTCTGGACGACGTGCTCGACGGATTCATAACAGTGGACCACGCCCACGAAGACTATGGTGTGGTGCTCAGCGAAGTCGACGACGGTTATGGTTGGGCGCTTGATAAAGAGGCAACGAAAGAGCGGCGCGCCGGGCTGATCCGTGGTTTGTAGATTGGAATGCCGCGACGCCGTCACGGGATTTCATTTGCCGGCACTGGCCCAACAGGGGATAGTGGCGGAGCACGTAAGGAAGACCAACGAATTTCGGACGGTGCCGGCCATTCGATTTCGCTAACAAGACCGAGGCAACTTGGCGCGCGAAGGACAAGGCCTGATCCGGTCCAGGTGAAAACGCATATGCAATGGGAGAACTGAAATGAAAAAGACAAGTGGACTGATCAACAACAAGGTCTCGCGGCGTTCGGTGCTCAAGGGCGGCGCGGCGATCGCTGGCGTAACGGCGGTCACTGGCTTCCCGATGGTCTGGGCGCAGAACCTGAAGGATGTGACCCTCATGCACACCGGGATGTCGTATTCGACGCTTCCCGACATCGCCCGGCAGGCCACCCAGGATCTCGGATTCAAGGTCGAGATGTCGGTGGTCGATCATCCCGGCCTCCTCAACCGTCTCGTCCAGGATCCGAAGTCGCTTGATATCGCCGATCTCGAAATCTGGCAGAGCAAGGTCGCGGTTCCGCAGGGCGCACTGCAGGGAATTGAGATCGCCAAGGTCAAGAACTGGAGCGAATTGACGCCGCTCTACACCGAGGGCACGTTCGGCGGCAAGGAAGCGTCACGACAGGGCGACTCGCCTTTTGAGTACATTTACCGCGACGGCATGGACACTAACGGCTTTGCCGGCGCCAAGACCGACTGGGCCAACTTCTGCCCCGGCGTATACAATGCGGACACACTAGGCATCCGGCCCGATCTGGTTGGACGCGAGATCACCAGTTGGGCGGATCTCATTTCACCGGACTTCAAGGGCAAGACGGCCATTCAGAATATCCCGACCAACGGCATCATGGATGCGATGATGGCCTGCGAAGCCGCTGGCTTGCTGACCTATGCCGACAAGGGCAACCCGACGCAGGATGAACTGACGGCCACAATCGCCAAGCTGATCGAGCTAAAGAAGGGCGGCCACTTCCGTGCGCTTTGGAGCACGTTTGATGAAAGCGTCAACCTGATGGCGTCCGGAGAGGTGGTCATCCAGTCGATGTGGTCGCCTGCCGTTACTGCGGTGAAAGCCCAGGGCGTGAAATGCACATATCAGCCTCTCAAAGAGGGGTATCGTGGCTGGGGCAACGGACTTGGCATGCTTGCCCATCTTGAAGGCCTCAAGCGCGATGCAGCCTATGAATACCTGAACTGGTACAATTCGGGCTGGGTTGGCGGCTTCATCGCCAAGCAGGGCTACTATAGCGCGAACCCGGCTACGGCCATGGCTGCACTGACCGAGAACGAGCGCGGATTCTTCTACGAAGGCAAGGCTGCGACTGCCGACATCACCAGTCCAACCGGCGAGAAGACCAACTCGGCCGGGGAGGTACGTGACGGCGGGTCTTACGAGGAGCGCTTCTCCAAGGTGGCGGTATGGAACAATCTGCCCGACGAGGCCGAATTCCTCTACGCCAAGTGGAACGAATTCAACGCTGCCTGATCGGCAACCTGACACTGCCGGGCGGCGCCATTGTGTCGCCCGGTCTGCCCGCGAGAAACGGGTCTAAATTCAAGGTAGGTCATGACATCCGCGCCATCCTCACGATCAATGTTGCCAACCTATCTGCAGGTCGCGCCGCTGACGGTCGTACTCACATTCTTCTTTATCATTCCCGTGGGGCTGGTGGTGCTCGTGAGCTTCTTCCGGTACCAGATGTTGGTGGGTATCGTGCCCGACTTCACCCTCAAGAATTATGTCGATCTGCTGACCAATCCGACGACTTGGACGCTCTACCAGTCCACGCTGAAATTCACATTGATCGTTTTGGCGATCACCTTTGTGCTCGGCTTCTGGATCGCCTATTTCCTTGTATTCCACGTGCGCAATCTGTTGACAGCAATCGGTCTCTTCCTCGTCTGCACCGTTCCGTTCTGGACTTCCAACATCATCCGCATGATTTCGTGGCGGCCGGTTCTCGGCAAGGAGGGACTGATCAACAGCGCGCTGTTGAATGCCGGCGCGATAGATCGGCCCCTGGACTGGCTGCTCTATTCAGACTTTTCGGTCGTGGTCGCCTACGTCCATCTGTTTACGCTGTTCATGATCGTGCCGATCTTCAATTCGATGGCGCGCATCGACAAATCGCTGCTTGAAGCGGCGGTAGATGCCGGAGCGACGCGCTGGGGAGTGATCTGGAACGTCGTTCTACCCCTTTCCAAGACAGGCATTGCTCTGGGCGCCCTCTTTGTGGTGACACTGGTGATGGGAGACTTCTTCGTTGTCACCGTCATGAGTGGCGGTCTCTCTGGATCGGCAACATCAGGCATCTTCAACGACCTGCAGTTTCTGAACTATCCGCGCGCGGCCGCCAACGCCGTGATCCTGCTCATCATTGTGCTTCTGATCGCCGCCTCGATCTTCCGGCTGGTAGATGTGCGCAAGGAACTGGTGAGGTAAGACCATGTCATCCGCTTCACCATCATATGGCTCAAGGCCTTGGACTTTCTACGTCCTGGCCGTGCTGTTTACGCTGTTTGTCATCTTCCTCTATGGACCGATGCTCGCCGTTCTGGTGCTTTCGTTCCAGGGACCCTCCGCGTCGTTGGTGTTTCCGCTGCGCGACCCCTCGCTGATATGGTTCGATGAACTGTTCAATCCTCGCCGGACGGGCGACGTGGTGGGAGCATTCAACCGATCACTGCCCTTGGCGATTGTCGTGATGGTTCTTACCGTCCTGATATCGGTGACGGCGGGTTTTGCTTTCCGTCGCCGCTTCAACTGCGCGACGCTGATCTTCTACACTGCGATCGCCAGCCTGATCGTTCCGGGCCTGGTCTTGTCCATCGGGACGATCGTAACGTTCCGCTACTTGGGCCTTTCGGCGTCTTGGAACACTTCAGGGCTTGGCGCGCATTTGTCATGGGCGCTGCCGTTCGGGCTTTTGATCATGTTCGCGGTGCTTGGGCGCCTAGATCCTTCCTACGAAGAGGCAGCATACGATTTGGGCGCCAGCAAGTGGCAGACGGTCAAGCAAGTCGTTGTACCGATAGTCTTCCCCGGCATGATCGCTGTCGCACTCTTCGGCTTCACGCTTTCCTATGACGAATTCCCGAGAAGTTGGCTCACCGTCGGCTCGAAGAACACTTTGCCGCTCGAGATCTGGACAATGACGACCAACGTAACCTCACCGGCGCTCTACGCACTTGGCACGGTCACCACAGTCATCTCATTCCTCGTGATCGCTATAGCGCTCTCGTCCATTCTTCTCATCCAACGCAAACGGTCCCGCGGAAAATGAACAACATCACACCAAGAACACCTCTCGATACGGGAACGCAGGAGAGCGGCGAGATACGCCTTGTCGGGGTGACAAAGAAGTTCGGCAACGCTTATGCCGTCGAGAGCATCGACCTGACAATTCCGCATGGTTCGTACTGCTGTCTTCTGGGTCCCTCGGGCTGTGGCAAGACGACGATCTTGCGTATGATCGCTGGCCACGAGACACCGACATCGGGCGAAATCTACATCGGCGACGAGATGGTTGTAGGCAAGCCGCCAGTCGAGCGCGGGACGGCCATGATGTTCCAAAGTTATGCCTTGTTTCCGCACCTTTCGATCCTCGACAATGTCGCTTTCTATCTGAAGATGCGGAACGTTGGCAAAGATGAGCGTCGCAGCAAGGCGCTTGAGATGCTAGAGCGCGTCCAACTCGACCATCTCAAGAACCGGATGCCGGCACAACTGTCCGGGGGGCAGCAACAGCGCGTGGCGCTTGCCCGGTCGTTGATCACCAACCCGAAAGTATTGCTTCTCGACGAACCCCTGTCGGCTCTCGACGAGTTCCTGCGCCTGAAGATGCGCGGCGAGTTGAAGAGCCTGCAGGACGAACTTGGTATCACCTTCGTGCATGTCACCCATACCCAGCCGGAAGCCATTGCGCTGGCTGATATGGTGGTGGTGATGGACACCGGCCGCATAGACCAGGCCGACACTGCAAACACCATCTTCAACCGGCCCAAAACGCCTTATGTCGCCCGCTTCATGGGTGGGCAGAATGTCCTGAGCGGCATAATAGAGGCCAATTCGGGTGGTGCCGGGACACTTAAGTCGGCTGCCGGATCGACGTTTGAAATCAAGCTGGACGACGAGTCTGCCAAAGTCGGTTCGAAACTCTCGATCGCCGTCCGTCGGGACCAAGTCGCCATTCGCAGAGGCGGCGCGAACACGTCTGTCGGAGCGAATTCGATCGCCGGCATTGTCG
The DNA here is from genome assembly GCA_046594775.1 of Rhizobiaceae bacterium. Lineage (GTDB taxonomy): Bacteria > Pseudomonadota > Alphaproteobacteria > Rhizobiales > Rhizobiaceae > CAMYMG01. The sequence continues at coordinate 4,756 of JBKJRE010000048.1, forward strand.
AGGCAACCGAATACCAAGGCAGCTACGTGAAGGTTACCCTCAAGGCGGAAGGCGACGAGTTCGTCGCCAACGTCTCCGACCGAGACTATTTCGCGGAGCCCGTGGAAACCGGCGATGCAGTCGTGGCAACCTGGAATGCGGAAGACGTCCACGTCCTGAGTAAGGTCGACACAGGCGGCACCAGCGGCTCCTATCTCGATGGAGGCCACTAGACAATTAGCTAAACACAACATGATCCCGGCCCGCCGTTAAGGTACTGGCAGCGCTGCTGAGAAGCAGCACATCGGAACTAAATGTGAATCAATGAACGTGCCCGGCCATCTGGTCGGGTGTGGAGGAGAGTCATTGCGGTTGGAGTTGCCGTTAGCCTCACAATTTCGGCCAAATGGAAAGGGTTGTGTAGCCCGACTTCGAAATCGAAGCAATGGCTGCGTCGGACCGTAGCGGTCAAGCTTAGGCGGCTCACTCGGTCGCCAGAAGGGAAACAGGAGTTTTAGACGTGAGCAATGTAGAAGATATCGCCAACCGCACCGCTGCAGGCATCGCTCTCGCCTATCGGTCGGGAGAGGCGAGTCCTGTTGATCTGACCGAATGCTTGCTGGAGCGGATTGCTAGCGCCAAAAGCGAAAACATCTTCATCAGCATAAACCCCGTCCGGGCACGACAAGAGGCGAAAAAGGCCAAGGGGCGCTACGAGGTTGGGGCGCCGCTTTCGCCGCTCGATGGAGTGCCGATCGGTTGGAAGGATTTGTTCGACGTCGCAGGTTCGCCGACGACGGCAGGATCCACACTGTTCGGCAGCAGCCCCGCAAAAACAGACCTTCCTTGCGTGGCCAATGCCGCCGCCGCAGGCTTGGTTTCAGTGGGCAAGCTCAACATGACCGAACTCGCCTATTCGGGGCTAGGACTCAATCCGCATTTCGGAACGCCCCTTAACCCGAACGATCGTAAGACGCCGCGCTCGCCGGGCGGCTCTTCTTCCGGCTCGGGAGCATCGGTGGCCGCACGACTCCTGCCATGCGCTATCGGCTCTGACACGGGTGGATCGGTGCGCATCCCCGCAGCGTTCAACGGGGTGGTCGGATACAAGACCAGCACTGGTCGCATCGACACCAGCGGATTGATGCCGCTGGCACGAACCTACGACACGATCGGTCCCCTGGCGCGCTCGGTCGAAGACTGCATCCTGCTTGACATGGTTCTACGCGGCGCAGTGATGACACCGGTGCGTCGTGGCGAACTGTCGTCCTTAACCTTGATCGCGCCGCGCAACGTGGTTCTCGACGATGCCGACGAGGCCGTGGTCGAGAATTTCGAGCGCTCGCTCGAGGGGTTGGCAAAAGCCGGCGTGGCGGTGCGGCGTGAGCGATTCGACACGCTCGATGAGATTGTCGAGATGAACGCAAGGTACGGAACGCTGACCGCCGCCGAGGCATATAACGAGTATCGTGACATCGTCGACAGTGACAAGGTAAAAATGGTCGACCGCCGCGTGGTCAAGCGCATTGTTGATGGCAAGCATATGACGGCCAACGATCTTTTAAGCATCCAGCGCGGACGCAGAAAATTGATCGACAAGTTCCATGGCCAGCTTGGTTCTGCGTTACTCGCTATGCCCACCACGCCGATCACCGCTCCCGAGGTCATGCAACTGGAGGCCAGCGACGCGACGTTTCACGCAGTCAATATCAAGGCGCTTCGCAACACCATGCTCGGCAATATTCTCGACCTGTGCGGGGTGGCGCTGCCCAATGGTCGTGATGCCGGCAATCTGCCGACCAGCCTCTTGGTTTCGGCGGGGCACAACGACGATGACAGGCTGCTCGGCTATGCTCTGGAGATCGAGCGCGTGGTCCGTGATGCGAGCGGCTGGCAATAGGAGATAACGATGGCCGACAAGCCGAGATCGGAAAAATTCGAACGCGGGTTGAAGACGCGCCGCGCCGTCCTCGGCGCCGAATACGTCGACCGATCGCTCGAGCAGGCAGACGATTTCAACTGGTCTATGCAGCAACTCACCACAGAATGGTGCTGGGACGAGATCTGGAATCGCCCTGGCCTCGATCGCCGCTCTCGATCTATACTCAATCTCGGCATGATCGCGGCGCTCAACCGCCCGCATGAGTTGAAGCTGCATGTGCGCGGCGCAATCAACAACGGGCTTACGAAGGACGAACTCAAGGAGATATTCCTTCAGGTTGGCGTCTATTGTGGCGTTCCGGCGGCGCTGGACTGTTTCCGGGTCGCCAAGGAAGTGTTCAAGGAAATTGGGATTGACTGAAGCCACCGCAGAACCGGTTGCGTTCATTGGCCTCGGCATGATGGGCCTGCCGATGGCCTCGCGACTGGTTGCAGCAGGCTTCGATGTTCGAGGCAGCGATCTGTCGGCGAAGGCATGCGCCGCTTTCGTTGCAAACGGCGGCAGGGCCTACGCCAAAGCGCGCGAGGCCGCAGATGGTGCGTCGATCCTGATCACCATGCTGCCAGACGACCGCGTGGTGCACGATGCGTTGCTTGGGGCGGATGGCGCGACCCATACGCTTGCAGCCGGCGCGCTGGTCATAGACATGAGTTCGTCGGCGCCGATGGCGACGCAGCAACTCGCCGGGGAATTGTCGCTGAAGCATGTTTCACTCATCGATGCGCCGGTATCCGGCGGCGTCAGACGTGCGTTTGACGGTTCGCTCAGCATCATGGTCGGAGGGGATGAGGCTGCGATCACGCGCGCTTTGCCTTTGCTCGAGGCGATGGGCAATTCGATATTTTCGACCGGGCCGGTCGGTTCAGGCCACGCTGTGAAGGCCCTTAACAATTACGTATCCGCCGCAGGGCTGGCTGCGGCCTGCGAGGCCTCGATCATCGCCGAGAAATTCGGCGTCGATCCGAATGTTCTGGTCGATGTGCTCAACGTTTCGACCGGACGTAACAATTCCACCGAAGTGAAGATGAAGCCCTTTGTTCTCTCAGGCACTTTTGCCTCGGCTTTCTCGATGCGGTTGATGGCAAAGGATCTGCGCACCGCGGCGGATCTCGCAGTGCAACTGGGAGTTGCGGCGGATGGCGCTCGCGATGCCGCGAACTTGTGGACGCAAGCCTCGCAGGCGCTTGGAAATGCTGCCGACCACACTGAAATCTACCGTTTCTTGGCCGCCCGGGGCGGCACGGCGTAGGAGGAAAGCCAATGGCCCGGATCGTCAACGCAGCAGCCGCCCAGATGGGTCCGATCGCGAAATCCGAAACACGCAAGGATACCGTCAGACGTCTCGTCGCCATGATGCGCGACGCGAAAGCGCGCAATGCCGATCTCGTCGTCTTCACCGAGATGGCGCTGACTACCTTCTTTCCGCGCTGGATGATCGAGGACGAGGGCGAACTCGACAGCTACTATGAAAAGCAGATGCCAGGGCCGGACACCCAGCCCCTTTTCGATGAGGCCAAGAAGCTCGGTATCGGATTTTATCTCGGCTATGCCGAACTGGTGATGGAAGACAACCGCAAGCGTCGCTTCAACACGTCCATCCTTGTCGACCGCTCCGGCAACATCGTGGGCAAGTACCGCAAGGTGCACCTGCCGGGCCATGCCGAGCCGCAGCCGGGCCGTACACATCAGCATTTGGAGAAACGCTATTTCGAGCCGGGCAACTCCGGCTTCAAAGTGTGGCGCGCGTTCGGGGGTGTCATGGGCATGTGCATCTGCAACGATCGCCGTTGGCCCGAGACGTATCGCGTCATGGGATTGCAGGGCGTCGAGATGGTCATGCTTGGCTACAATACGCCCTATGACCACACCGGTCACAAGGACATCGACAGCCTGACCCAGTTCCACAATCATCTCTCGATGCAGTCAGGCGCATACCAGAATTCGACATGGGTCATCGGCACCGCCAAATGCGGCGTCGAGGAGGGCTCGAACATGGTCGGACAAAGCGCTATCATCGCGCCGTCGGGCGAGATCATCGCGCAAGCCGTGTCGCTGGAGGATGAGGTTATCACCGCCCGATGCGATCTCGACCTCGGTACGCGCTATCGCGAGACTATATTCAATTTCTCAAAGCATCGTGAACCCGATGCCTATAGGCTCATCGTGGACCAAAAGGGAGCTGTGCCGCCACCGGAAATCTGATCCGGGGCTGAAAAAGCGGTTTCACCGGAAAAGAATGAATCCAAGCAAGGGAGCATGAACATGTCGACAGTCATCAAGGGCGGCACCATCGTCGCCGCTGACCGGACCTATGAAGCGGATATCCTGATAGAAGGTGAGACGATCGCAGCGATCGGCCCGAATCTGAAGGGCGACAAGGCCATCGACGCCGACGGCGCGTATATCATGCCGGGCGGCATCGATCCGCACACGCATCTCGAAATGCCCTTCATGGGCACGACGGCGGCCGAAACATGGGAGAGCGGCACGTTTGCGGCGATCTCCGGCGGAACGACGCTGGTTGTCGACTTCGTCATTCCGGGCGCGGACGGCATGTTGGCAGCCCTGGACGACTGGGAAGAAAAAGCCAAGCGACAGGCGTCATCGGACTATTCACTCCACATGTGCGTCAACGGCTGGTCGAAGAAGCATTTCGACGAGATGCCGAAGGTGATCGAGCGCGGCGTCAACACCTTCAAGCATTTCATGGCCTACAAGGGCGCCCTTATGGTCAATGACGACGAGATGTTCGCCTCGTTCCAACGTTGCGCGGCTCTCGGGGCTTTGCCTCTGGTACATGCCGAGAACGGCGACATTGTTGCCGCGCTCCAGGAAAAATACATGAATTCTGGCATATCGGGGCCGGAGGCTCATGCTTACTCCCGCCCGCCTGAAGTCGAAGGTGAGGCGACCAACCGTGCCATCATGATAGCCGACGCGGCCGGCGTTCCGGTCTATATTGTTCACACCTCCAGCGAGCAGGCGCACGAAGCTATCCGGCGAGCGCGTCAGAAGGGCATGCGCGTCTTCGGCGAACCGCTGATCCAGCACCTTACTCTCGACGAAAGCGAATATCAGAACAAGGATTGGGACTATGCGGCACGGCGCGTCATGAGCCCGCCGTTCCGCGACAAGAAGCATCAGGATTCGCTCTGGGCCGGACTGTCGTCTGGTTCGCTTCAGGTGGTGGCGACCGATCACTGTGCCTTCACTACGGCGCAGAAGCGCACCGGCATCGGCAATTTCACCAAGATCCCGAACGGCACCGGCGGGCTGGAGGACCGGCTCGCAGTGCTATGGACCAAGGGTGTGGAGACGGGCCGCATCACGCCCAACGAATTCGTGGCCGTGACCTCGACCAACATCGCGCAGATTCTCAACATCTATCCACAGAAAGGCGCAATTCTGCCCGGTTCGGATGCCGACCTTGTCGTCTGGGATCCAAATCTGTCAAAGACGATCTCGGCCGCCAACCAGAAGTCGATCATCGACTACAATGTATTTGAGGGCATCAAGGTCAACGGCCAGGCGCGCTACACGCTGTCGCGCGGTGAGGTGGTTTGGTCATACGGACAGAACTCCCAGCCGCAGCCGGGTCGCGGCAAGCTTCTGAAACGCAAGCCCTTCCCGGCCGTAAGCAAGGCGCTGTCGACGTGGAAGGAACTTACCGCACCGCGTTCGGTCACCCGCTCGGCCGAGCATATGCCGATCGGCGTGTAATCGACTCGAAACGGAAAGATTTTAGGGCTCGGCGCCAGTCGTCGGGCCCCTTTTTCTGGAATGCCGACGGCCGGTTGGCGTGACCGGCCCATGCGCTGAAGCCGAAGAGGTGGGATCAGGCGACCGATCTCGTTGCGGTCGGCCATAGGCCATAGACGCCGCATGTAGGAGATCCCACCGGCCGGCTCATGCAATCCTCGCTTCGGCGGTCATGGCGAGATTGTTCTGGGCATTGGCGGCCCACAACCGGACAATGCCGTCGGCGCCGGGAGGCTTTGCGTTGACGCTCATCGTATCGCCGTCAAACAAGGGCGACAGCGCTCGGAAGGAAAATTCACTGACGCGCGCATGCGGCGCGTACCGGCGGACGAGTTCGAGCAGCAGCGTTGCGATGAGCGGACCGTGCACGACGAGCCCCGGATAACCTTCTTCCTTGGTAACGTAGTTGCGGTCATAGTGGATGCGGTGACCGTTGAAGGTGAGCGCGGAATAGCGAAACAGTTGCACAGCATCCGGTACAAGCTCCTGCCGCCAGGCGCCGATTTCGGCCTTTTGCGGTGAAGGCTTTGCGGCCGGCGCCTGCAGTCCGCGATATACGATGTCGTGCTCATCGACGATCGCTGCGGCTTGTCCGACACAACCGATTTCGTGACGCACTGTGACGAACACCAGCGGACCGCTGGCGCCGTCCTTGTGCTTGATCGACTGGATCACGGAGCGGCGCTTCAGTCGATCGCCGACACGAACCTCATCATGGAAAGCAATGCGGCTGCCTGCCCACATGCGGCGCGGCAACTCGTAAACAGGCGGCAAAAAACCACCGCGATTTGGATGTCCGTCCGGACCGATCTCCGACTGGCGAGCGTCCGGCAGGAAAAAAAGCCAATGGCCGAGTGGCGGAACGGCGTCGCCGTCCACGGCATGCTGCGTGTCGCGGTCGAGAGTGGCTGCAAGCCGGTCGAGCGGTCCGGCCGTGACCGTGTCGCACCTTTCCTCGGTTCGCCCGGTCCAGCCAGAATAATCGTCAAGGGGACCAGTAGTCTCGCTCATGGCGTCAGGCCCGTTCGAACCGGATGTCTTGGGCGCCGTCCCAGAGGGTCCGCCTGCCTATTTCAGGCAGGCTTTCGAGCCCTGAGGTCAAGGTGATGAAGTGGTTTCCTGCGAGCTGTCCCATCTTGCTTGCGAAGTTTACGCCGCCATAAGCCAGTAGAATCTCGGTCTCTGAGATGCCGCCGGGATAGAGCAAAATCTGGCCGGGAGCCGGATAGGTCGTATGGTTCTCGTAACCGACGCCGAAGTCGAGCTCCCCGAGCGGAATCCAGACGGCTTCGCCGCTCCAGCGCACGTGCACTACCTTGCCCTCGAAGGGCAGCCGCTCTGAAAAGGCGGCACAGGTCAACGGCGCTTTCTCGGTCTCCAGCCGAGCCTTGAATAGCATATCTGAGATCGTCACTTTCAACCTCGTCACAGTACCTCCTCCACCTTCCTTATGGGACTTTCCCCAGCAATTCCGAATTGCATATCAATTGATACTAAATTCAGATTAATAGGGAACGACAATGACTTAAGTCTTTATGCAGGATAAAGAAAATTCTGGATTTTTCAATGCGCCCATGTTCCAATTGGAGCGACTGCATCCGAATACTGAGCAGGGTAAGTGAGAGAGCCAATCATGTCAGCTACGCAAATCCACGGGGAGACAGCAGCAGGCGGTTTCAAAGGGTCTGCCTCGTGAGCGCGGCTCTCGAACGCCTATTTTCGCCTATTGTCCTGGCAGGCCACCAGATACCCAATCGGATAGCGATGGCGCCGCTCACCCGGCAGATGGCTCATGAGGATGGAACGCCGACCGACGAGATGGCCGCCTATTATGCCCGACGCGCGCGCGGCGGCTTTGGCCTGATCATCACCGAA
>JBKJRE010000175.1:0-3631 GCA_046594775.1 Rhizobiaceae bacterium
TGTTGTACTCCCGAACGTGGTCGAAACAGAACCGGAAATACTCGCCCTCCTTCATCCGCCCTACCGGTGCGCGATGCGTCCCCGGCTCCTTGCAGCCATCCCACTGGCAAACCGGCGCTTGCGACTTCACCTCCGCGTCCTTGTCGCGACGGATGCGAATCTTGTCGAAATATTTCGGATACGGCTTCATCTCACCCATTTATGGGACGTAATGGATACGAAACAAGAATTGACATTCTCGGGAAACGCGGCGTACCGACCCAAATCACGGAATAATGCCGCTTTAGGTCCATATATGCCTCTGCGGCCACACATATGGGTTAAGGAGACGGCAATGTCGATACAGTCGACGATAGAAGACAAACTGCAGCGCGCATTTTCGCCCGAACGCATTCAGGTCGTCAACGAAAGCCATCTCCATGCCGGGCACCATCACGCCGACTCGGAGCATCACGCCGAATTCGATGGAGAAGGCGAAACGCATTTCCGCGTGCGCCTTGTTTCGCCGGCATTCGCGAGCATGAGCCGGATCGACCGGCACCGCGCGGTCAATGCGCTCCTGGCGGAAGAGCTTAAGGGCGGTGTTCATGCGCTGGCCATCGAGACTGCGGCGCCCGGCGAAGCGACAAGGTGGTAGCCGGCAAGGCTCGTGCGCGTCCAGCCACCGGTTGTCCTGTGGCATGATCAGTTATTCTGTTCAGGCGATTGGTCTGATCCTGAGCCGGGCGATTCGATTCTTGTCGCGCTTCATGACGACGAAGCGTTTGCCGTGGAAGGTGAATGCCTGCCGCTCCTCGGGGATCGACTGGGTCTCATGGATGACGAGGCCGGCGATCGTCGTCGCTTCATCGTCGGGCAGGCGCCAGTCAAGCGCGCGATTAAGATCGCGAATGGGCACTGTGCCCTCGACCACAACCGAACCGTCAGCCTCCTGTTTGACGCCCTGAATGTCGACATCGTGCTCGTCGGCAATCTCGCCGACGATCTCCTCAATGATGTCTTCCAGCGTCACCAGGCCTTCGACCTCGCCATATTCGTCGACGACCAGAGCGAAATGCGCCTTGCGGCGCAGAAATGCATTGAGTTGGTCCTGCAGCGACGTGGTGTCCGGCACAAACCATGGTTTGGTCGCAATGTTCATGACGTCGATTCTGGAAAAATCATTGCCGACATCGTTCAGCGAGCGAAGCAGATCCTTGGCGTGCAGCACACCCACGATATTATCGAGCGAGCCGCGCCAAAGGGGCATGCGCGTATGCGGGCTCTGCAGGATCTCCCGCACCACGGCCTCAGGAGGGTTGTCCGCATTGACCGAACGCATGTTGGTGCGGTGGACCATGACGTCGGAAACTTCGAGTTCGCGCAGATCGACAAGGGCGCCCAAGCGATCCGACCGCGTGCCGTCTTCCGCCTTCTGCTCCGTCACGGAATTGCGCAGATCCTCCGTTTCGGCCCCCCGCGCATCCAGCCGCCTGAGTTCCAGCCCCGACGCGGCCAGGATCGGCCGCCGCAAAAGCAGGAGTGTCGCCACGACAACGGCAAGCAGCCCGGCCGCTATCAGCAACTCGCGCGTCATCCTTCAAGATTCTCTTTGAGAAAGGCCATGACTTCCGATGCAGGCACATCCCTCGCTATAAAGCTCTGCCCCACGCCATGTGTCAGGATGAAGGTCAGCGCCCCGCGCGACACTTTCTTGTCCTGCGCAATATAGGAAAAGAGCTTTTCGGCATCCGGCAGCTTGCCAGGAATATCGGCCATTCGCCATGGCAGTCCTACGGCCTGGAGATGCGCCTCGACGCGTCTGGCGTCATCGGGGCTGGCAAGGTTCAGACGTGCGGAAAAGCGGTGCGCCAATGCCATGCCGATGGCCACGCCCTCGCCATGCACGAGCCGTGCGCTTTCGTAGGCGGTGGCAGCTTCCAGCGCATGTCCGAATGTGTGGCCGAGATTGAGCAACGCCCGGTCCCCGCTTTCATATTCGTCGCGCGCCACGACATCGGCCTTCGCCCGGCATGCTTCGGCGATGGCGTACGCCCGGTCTTGACCTCCGGAGAAAACAGCCTGCCAATGCTTCTCGAGCCATGCAAAAAATTCCGGACGGTCGATCAGGCCATACTTGGCCAATTCGGCATAGCCGGCGCGAAATTCGCGCGCTGGCAGGGTGTCGAGCACCCCGGTGTCGGCTAGCACGAGTTGCGGTTGGTGGAAGACGCCGACCAGATTCTTCCCCTGGGACGTGTTGATGCCGGTCTTGCCTCCGACCGAGCTGTCCACCTGCGCCAAAAGAGACGTAGGAATCTGAACGAATTTCATGCCGCGACGAGCGATGCCTGAGGCAAATCCCGCCAGATCTCCGATCACGCCGCCGCCGAGAGCCAATACAGCGTCACCCCGTTCCAGCCGCGCTGTCAGAATGCCGTCGACGACCTGCTGCAAGGCATCGAAACTTTTGGTTTTCTCGCCAGGCGCAAGTTGGATCACCGTCGCCCGCACTCCCTGCGCCTCAAGGCTCGACAGCAGTGGCCCGAGATGAACAGCTGCGACATTGTCATCGGTGACGATCACGGTTGCCGCCCCGGGCAGTCGGCTAGAGATTTCCGTGCCAGCACCGGCGATCAGCCCCTCGCCGATAAGAATGTCATAGGACCTGTCTCCGAGCTCTACCTCGACTGTCTCGACCGTGCCGCTAGTCATTTTCACGATCCTGCATTGAGGCTTCGGCTGCCTGCAGCGACCGGTTGATCGCTTCGATGCACTCACCGGCGATCACCTCCCTGCGGTCTTCACGCGTCGGCACGGTAATGTCGGCCAGTGCATATGTCGGGTAACGCTCCTCGATCAGTTTCTCAAGCACGCCGCGTGGATCGGCGTTTTTGAGCAACGGCCGGTTCTGCTTCTTGGACACACGTTCCATCAGAACATCGATTCCTGCCTTGAGCCAGACGGACACGCCGCTCTCCTCTATGGCCCGTCGGGTCTGCTCATTCATGAAGGCGCCGCCTCCGGTCGCCAGCACCTGCGGGCCGTTCTCCAGCAGTCTGAGGATGACGCGCTGCTCCAGCGCACGGAATTCCCCTTCGCCGTAGCGGCTGAACAGATCGGGTATGGTCATGCGCGAGACGGCTTCAATCTCGTGGTCGCTGTCCATGAAGGGCAGACCAAGCGCCCCGGCAACCTTGCGGCCAATGGCGGTCTTGCCGGCGCCCATCAGCCCGACCAACACAATGGAGCGCGAACCGAGTCTGGAAAGCAGGGCGTCGACGGTTCCTGGCGCCAGCAACGGGATCGCAATCATGGCAGCGTATCGACATGAAAAGACCGATTGCGTCAAGGACTGGGGCGGTCAATGCTGCACTGCCCTTGTCTTGATCGGATTCGCGTCCCATAAGGGCGCGGGACGGTAACCGGTGCGGGCCAACTCGATAAATGCCGACACTTTTCAAGTTCATTTTGACGCTCTGCCTTCTCGCCTTGTTGGGCTATGGCGCGATGCTGGCCCTGGTCATTCTGGTTGAGCCGAACAAGGCGGAAATGAGCGAGCGCATTCCCTCTGAACGAATCAATCCACAGAAATAGGCTGCCAGCATGAACAGCGCGGCTCAGATCGAGGCTTTTCTGGAAATGATGAGCG
>JBKJRE010000268.1:0-5935 GCA_046594775.1 Rhizobiaceae bacterium
GACCAGCCTGGAAGACTGGCCCAGCGCCGGCCCGGCAATTCGGGCGGCGTTGGGCATTCGTCACAATTCATAACGCATCAGCGGGCGCCCAGGCTTGCGCTCCATCAACCTGGAAAAGCCGGCCTTCTCGAATACCCGAGCCGAGCCGACGAACAGACCGATTGAACGGGCGCTGTTCGACTGGTCCATGGGACAGGCTTCCAACCAGCGAGCACCGTTCCGTCTGGCGAACTCAAGTCCCTCCCCGACAAGCCTGTGTGTCAGACCATGACCTCGCGCGCGGGTGCGCAGGAAAAAGCAGGAGACTGCCCATACCGTCGGGTCTGCCGCATGTGCCGGATCGACCGGGGCAGATCCCCTGCCCGTATTGTTGAACTCCGGAACGTCCGAGCGCGGCCCGATCTGCATCCATCCGACGGCCTGTTCGCCCTCGAAGGCGAGCAGTCCCGGCGGCGGGCCGGCTTCGATGCGCGCCCGGATATGTTCCTTGTTGCGCTCACGATTGTTGTCCCGCCGCGCCGCCGGCGGAAGACGGAAATGCGTGCACCAGCAGCCGTAACAGGCACCCTGCTTGCCAAACAGATCCTCGAATGCCGGCCACAGATCGGGCGTCAACGGCGAAACGGAAATTTGCATGACAGCCCCCCGCAACCGCCTTGTTAGGTGGGGCGCGCTGGAATAAGATTTTTCATGTTCTTATTATGTTCGCAGTGATGCGCCAAGCTGTCAACAATCCCGAGCACGGTTTTTGCCGTGACTGCCTGGCGCTCCAGTCGACGCACATGCCGCGCTGCGCGCGATGCGGCAGCCCGAGGCTCGCAAGGCATCCGGAGCTGTATGCCCTGCATCTGGCGCATATCGATTGCGATGCGTTCTACGCGGCGGTTGAAAAACGCGACAATCCGGCGTTGAAAGACAGACCGGTAATCATTGGCGGTGGCAGGCGCGGCGTCGTTTCGACTGCCTGCTACATTGCGCGCATCCATGGCGTCCGCTCGGCGATGCCGATGTTCAAGGCGCTCGAAGCCTGTCCGGAAGCGGTAGTGGTGAAGCCCGACATGGAAAAATATGTGCGGGTAGGCCGCGAGGTTCGCGCCATGATGCAGGCGCTGACGCCGCTGGTCGAGCCGATCTCGATCGACGAGGCGTTTCTCGACCTCTCCGGTACGGAAAGGCTGCACGCGATGCCGCCGGCCCTGGTGCTGGCCAAATTCGCCCTTGCCGTCGAAGTTGAGGTCGGAATTTCGGTGTCTGCCGGCCTTTCCTACTGCAAATTCCTGGCCAAGGTTGCCTCCGATTTCCGCAAGCCGAGGGGTTTTTCGGTGATCGGCGAGGCGGAGGCCCTCGGGTTTCTTGCGGTGCAGCCTGTGACCATGATCTGGGGCGTGGGCAAAGCGTTCGCGGCGACGCTGGAACGCGACGGGCTCCGCACGATCGGCCAGGTGCAGAAGCTTGAACGAACCAAGCTGTTGCGCCGCTATGGGGCGATGGGCGACCGGCTTTATCACCTGTCGCGCGGCCAGGACGAAAGACAGGTCCAGCCCAACCACGACGCCAAGAGCGTGTCCGCCGAGACCACCTTCGATGTGGACCTGGCATCTCCGGCCGACCTGGTGCCGGTCCTCAGAGCGCTTTCGGAAAAAGTGTCCGCACGCCTCAAGAAGTCGGGAATTGCCGGTCAGACCGTCGTGCTCAAGCTGAAGACCCAGGATTTCAAGACGCGGATGAGAAATCGCCGGCTTGAAGACCCGACACGGCTGGCTGACCGCATCTTCCAGACAGGACTGCACCTGCTGGAAAAGGAGACGGATGGAACGAAATACCGGCTGATTGGCATCGGGGTCAGCGATCTCTCCAACCCCGACAGGGCCGACCCGCCGGACCTCGTGGACCTGCCTTCGCGAAAGCGCGCCCTGGCTGAGGGGGCGATAGACAAGTTGCGCGAAAGGTTCGGCAGGACCGCCGTCGAGACGGGCTATACGTTCGGCAAGGGCCGAAACGCACATCCGCCCGACGACGTAGAAAGGTGAAGCTGACGCAAATTCCGCCAGCGACCTGACGTCAGAGGCGGCGCAGGTTGATCTGGCTGGTGACCACGCTCTTGCCGGATTTAGGGTCGACGTCGACCGTCGTCAACTTCATGCCGTTTGTCCCGACCTTGCTGACCGTCATCACTGCCTCTCGGTCACCGTTGACTTCCTTGGCCCAGCGGATGCCGAGATTGATGGCGTTGCCTTTCCGGCTGCCCTTCAGGCCCGCCGTGCCGGTGCCCGCGCCGATATAGGAGCCAGCGTAGCTGGCGCCGTTTGCCTTGAGGTCGGCCCGAATGGCGCGCGAAACGACCAACAGCCCGCGGCAGTTCCCATCGAGCGACAGGGATGCCCCGCGCGCGGCCGAATCGAATTTGCAGCTAACCTTGATGGGAGAGGAGTTGGTGCGGACCTTGACGGTCCCGCTGCCGGCCCATTTGCCGTCAAGCGAACTAAGGAAGTCCGCCTCTCCGGCTTGCGCGCCGAAAGTTGAAAACATCACAGCGCCAGCCATTACGGCGGATTTGATAATAGTTGTAATCATTGTAGTTCGCCTTTTCTGAACGTTCGGACGGCAGTCGTGTCTAGCCGTGCGGTTGCAGGGAATACGATCCGGCATGCATGCAAGTTGCGCCGGTGCGACATTCGAACGCACCATGCTGAAGCTTTATGCTGACTGCGGGGCCGGGAGCGCGTTCATGCACTGCTGGCCCAGTCGAATGGCCCAGCTAGGCGTTGCGCTTGCTCCGCGCGGTTGCGAGACAGCGCCATGGGTTCCGCGCAAATGAATCTCAAGGCAACGCTGTGGATGTTGGGATCGATCACGTCGTTCCTCGTCATGGCCGTAGCAGGCCGCGCCACCACCGATTACCTGCACGTGTTTCAGGTAATGGAGATGCGCTCGATCATCGGCTTCTTCATCCTGCTGCCGCTCGTGTACCGGGAGGGCGGGTTCGGGGCCATGCGGACCCACCGGCCGCTGCAGCATATCGGGCGCAATGTCGTGCATTATGCAGGACAATTCGCCTGGCTGTACGCCCTGACGCTGATACCGCTGGCCGAACTGATCTCGATCGAGTTCACGACGCCGATCTGGACGGCGATCCTGGCGGTGATTTTTCTTGGCGAGAGGCTCAGCCGGTGGAAGAGCGCCGCCATGGTGCTGGGTCTTATCGGCGTGGCGGTGATCGTGCGCCCCGGCGTAGATAGGGTCGATCCCGGGCACGCGGTCATGCTCGGTGGCGCCTTGGCTTTCGGTATATCCCTGGTGATGACGAAGTTGCTGACTCGAACCGAAAGCGTGGTTAGCATCATCTTCTGGATGCTGGTTATCCAGGCGGTCATCGGTCTCATTCCCGCCATCCAGACATGGCGAGAACCGACTGTCGACCTGTGGCCATGGATCGTGCTGATCTCCTTCACCGGCATGTCGTCGCACTTCTGCATGGCGCGAGCGCTGAGCTATGCCGACGCGACGGCGATCGTGCCGCTGGATTTCCTGCGTGTGCCGCTGTCGGCGCTGATCGGCTGGCTGCTTTACAGCGAGGGCATCGATATGTTCACGGCGTTTGGCGCCGCACTCATTCTCGGCGGCAACCTGCTCAATCTGCAGCGGCACAAACCAAAACCGGCAGAAGTGGCGGCATCCTGACAAACCTCATCGCCGGGGAAAGAACTCAGACCAGTTCCACCTCGACGACGCCAGGCACGGCGCGCATGGCCGAGGCTATCTGCGGCGAAATAAGATAGCGGTCCCGCAGTTCGACCTCGACCTCGCCCTGGGCGTCGCCCTTGATCACGACGAAGCTCACCTGCCCCTCGCCCTTGACCGCCAGCTGTCCGGCAAGCGTGCCGACCGGAGCCGCGTCGCGGACATAGATGCGCAGCGCCTTCTGGACCTGGCTGGCCACCTCCTCCAGCGACTGCACGGTCTGGATGCGCATGTTTATGCCTTCGGGCCGATCCTCGGCCTGCACGGTGATGACAAGCGACTTGCCGGGCTCCAGCAGGTCGCGGTACTGCGCCAGGCCTTCGGAAAACAGCACGGCTTCGAACTGACCGGTCTCGTCGGAAAACACCACGACTCCCATCTTGTTGCCGGTGCGCGTCTTGCGCTCCTGTTTCTGTGTGACGGTTCCCGCCAGCCGGCCGGCGGTCGCACCCTGTTTGACGGCGGCGGAAAACTCCGTCCATGTCTGAACGCGCATCTTGCGCAGCGCCGACTTGTACTCGTCCAGCGGATGCGCCGAGAGATAAAACCCGACGACCTGAAACTCGCGATGCAGCTTTTCGGCAGGCAGCCAGGGCTCGGCGAACGGCAGCTTGAGGGCCTGCGACTGATCTCCCAGCGAGGCGCCGAATATGTCGGTCTGTCCGGAGACCGCGTTCTGCTGGGCCAGCGCCGCAAGTCCCATCATGCGCTCGACGCCGGCCAGCATGGCGGCCCGGTCGTGGCCGAAGCAATCCAGCGCGCCGGCCATGATGAGGCTCTCGAAGACCCGCTTTCCGACGATCCTTGGATCGATGCGCTCGCAAAAGTCGGCAAGGCTGGTGAACGGCCCGTCCTGCCGCCTCAGCGCAATATGCTCGACCGCCGCATCGCCGACGCCCTTCAGCGCCGCCAGCGAATAATAGATGCGGTTCTCGCCGACCTCGAAGTCCCGGAAGCTGCTGGTCACGGACGGCGCCACCACCTCGATGCCCAGACGCAGCGCGTCCTGCCGGAAATCGGCGAGTTTGTCGGTGTTTCCCATGTCGAGCGTCATCGACGCCGCCAGGAACTCGACCGGATGATGCGCCTTCAGATACGCCGTCTGGTAGGAGACGACAGCATAGGCTGCGGCGTGCGACTTGTTGAAACCATAGT
This sequence comes from Rhizobiaceae bacterium, assembly GCA_046594775.1. GTDB lineage: Bacteria > Pseudomonadota > Alphaproteobacteria > Rhizobiales > Rhizobiaceae > CAMYMG01. Next base: position 4,897 of record JBKJRE010000268.1, read on the forward strand.
CGGCGAATTTCGCCAGCAGGTCGAAGATGAAGTCGGCCTGCGGCTTTCCGACGCCGCGCTCGACCGCACCTGATACGAAGCGTTCGCGCTGCGCATCCATTTCGGCGCGGATCTTCTTGCCCATGGCGCGACGCAGCAGATCGGCTTCACCGAGCGAATAGCCCGACAGCTCCTGGGCGATCTGCATCACCTGTTCCTGATAAACGATGACGCCCTGCGTCTCGGCCAGCAGGTGATCGATCTTGGGATGGATGGAGGCGGTTTCCTCTTCGCCATGCTTGCGCGCATTATAGGTCGGTATGTTCTCCATCGGACCCGGACGGTAAAGCGCAACCAGCGCGATGATGTCCTCGATGCAGTCGGGCCGCATGCCCAACAGCGCCTTGCGCATGCCGGCACTTTCAACCTGGAAGATGCCGACCACGTCGCCACGCGACAGCATGGCGTAGGTCTCGTGATCATCGAGCGGAATCCGCGCCAGGTCGACCTCGATGCCGCGGCGTCGGATCAGGCTGACGGCACGCTCCAGGACGGTCAGCGTCTTGAGGCCGAGAAAGTCGAATTTAACGAGACCCGCCTGCTCGACATATTTCATGTTGAACTGGGTGACCGGCATGTCCGAACGCGGGTCGCGGTACATCGGCACCAGTTGCGAGAGAGGCCGGTCGCCGATGACGATGCCCGCAGCATGGGTCGAGGCATGGCGGTAGAGGCCCTCGAGTTTTTGCGCCATGTCGAGCAGGGTCTGGGCGATCGGCTCGCGTTCGGCCTCCTCGGCGAAGCGCGGCTCGGTCTCGATCGCCTGGCCGAGCGATACGGGATTTGCCGGGTTCTGCGGCACCATCTTGCACAGGCGATCGACCTGGCCATAGGGCATTTGCAGGACCCGTCCGACGTCGCGCAGCACGGCGCGCGCCTGCAGCGTTCCGAAGGTGATGATCTGACCGACCTGGTCGCGGCCGTATTTTTCCTGAACGTAGCGGATCACTTCCTCGCGGCGATCCTATCAAAAGTCGATGTCGAAATCGGTCATCGACAC
>JBKJRE010000292.1:0-3113 GCA_046594775.1 Rhizobiaceae bacterium
CATTCGCGGTGAAGGGTTCGCTCGATATCGGCCGCCTGCAGGGCCTGTTCGAGGACATGGAGCAGGACCTCGGAGCGATCTTCGCGCGCGACAAGGTTCCCGCCGACCGCGTCAAGATGCTGCGGCGGGCTGACCTGCGCTATGTCGGTCAGGGCTACGAGTTGAAGATCGACGTACCGGACGGACCGCTTGGCGAGGCGTCGCTTGAGACCGTCTGGAAGGCTTTCCACGATCGCCATCGCGAGGAGTATGGCCACGCTTTCGAGGCCAGCCAGATCGAGATCGTCACCGTCAAGGTGAGGGGGCTTGGCATGGTCGACAAACTCTCCGAGCCGCCGGCCTATACCGCTTCGGGCGAACCGCGACAGGTGGGCGCGGGAAGGTGCGTGTTCCGCTTCGAAGACGCGCTGAAGACCTACGACACGCCGCACATCGAGCGAACGTCACTTCCCGTCGACCGCAAGTTCAGCGGCCCGGCGATCCTGCTGCAAACCGACACCACCACCGTAGTGCCGCCGGGCTGGACTTACTGGGCCGACCGTTTCGGCAATGTGCGCATGTCGCGCGAGAACCGGGCGTAAGGGGAGCCACCATGCAGACCAGAGTCGATCCCTTCCTTGCAGCGGTCATCCATGGAGCGCTGGAGAACATTGCCATCGAGATGGGCCACAAGCTCATGCGCATGAGCTATTCGAGCATCATCCGCGAAAGTGAGGACTTCGGTGCCGCGCTGACCGACGCAACCGGCCGGCAACTGTGCGAATGCACGATGAGCACGCCCCTGCAGTCCGGGCCGATTCCGGGCTATATCGCCGGCATCCTGCGCGAACTCGATAAGCGCGGTGACACCGTCAATCCCGGCGATGTCTTCATGCACAACGACCCCTATGGCGGCGCCTCGCACGGACCCGACGTCGGTTTCGTGGTTCCGATCTTCCACAAGGGGGAACTCGCCGGCTTCTCGGTGACGACCGCGCACCATCTCGACATCGGTGCGCTCACGCCCGGCAGTTGCGGTATCGTCGATGCGGTGGATACCTATGCCGAAGGCCTGCAGTTCAAGGCCGTGCGTGTCTATGAAGCCGGCCGCAAGGTCGAACCGGTCTGGCAAATCCTGCGAAGCAACATCCGCATCGCCGATCTCGTCGTTGGCGACATGGAGGCGCAGGTGGCCGCCGCACGCATCGGAGCGGATCGCTATGCAGCGCTCCTCGATCAGTATGGGCTCGACACTGTGACGGGCGCCTACGAAGACCTGCTCGACTATTCGGAACATCTGATGCGCGATGCCATCACCCGGATTGCCGACGGTCGCTACAACGCCAAGACGTTCATCGACGGCTACCTGGACAGTCCCGTTCAGGCCCTCAAGGAACTGCCGATTGAGGTGACGCTGACGGTCAAGGGTTCTGACATCCATGTCGACCTGACCGGGACGGCGCCCCAGACGTCGAACAAGCCAATCAATATGCCGCTGGTCGGGACGGTTGATTGCGCGGTCTGGCTGACCCTGCGTTCGATCCTTCTCGACAGCGACGTCTATGGTCCGATCCCGCAAAACAGCGGCCTGACCCGGCCGATCACCATCTTCGCGCCGGAAGGGTGTCTTGCCAATCCGATCTTTCCGGCACCCGTTATCGCGCGTTTCTGCCCGGGCAATGCCGTTGCCGATACGGTGATGAAGGCAATAGCGCCGGCCGTGCCGCAACAGGTGAGCGCCGGCATCGGCAACCTCCGCGTCATGGCCTTCAGCGGAGTCTCGCAGAACGCACCCTGGGTGCACATGGAGATCATGGAGGGCGCTTATGGCGGCCGTTACGGCAAGGACGGCATGGACGCCGTCGATACGCTCTACGCCAACACGCGCAACAATCCGATCGAGGACATCGAGTCCCATCTGCCGTTGCGCGTGCTCAACTATGAACTGCGCGAGAACGTCGCCGGCGCCGGCGCGTCGCGCGGCGGCATCGGCTCGATACGTTCGTTCGAGTTGCTCGAGGATGGCGCGGTGTCGATCGAGGGCGACGGACAGCGTTTCCGCCCCTGGGGATTCTTGGGCGGCGCGGAGGGTTCACCTGCCAAGGTGGAACTCGCGCATGCGAGCGGTGGCGTCGACGATCTGCCCTCCAAAATTCCCTACCGCCGTCTCGCGAAGGGCGATCGCATCACTGCCTACGGCCCGTGCGGTGGTGGATACGGCAATCCGCACGAGCGCGATCCGCAGGCCGTGCTCGACGACGTTCTGGACGGACTGATCGACGCTGAAAAGGCGCGGTCGGATTACGCAGTCGCTATCACCGGCGCCGCGGTAGACGCCGCTGCGACGCTGGCCCTACGAACCAAGCAATAACGGGAACTTCGGCGTTTCACAGAGGAGAGACAGATGACACGCACGACAATCATTACGGGGCTGGCATCCGCACTTGTGCTGGCCGGGCTGTTGCCCGCTTCGGCTCAGGAAGGGGTCGACAAGGCCAAAGAGAATATCGCCAACTATTCGGGCATTCCTGACTTCGTCGCGGCCGGCGAACCATTCGACGCCAAGGCCTGCATGGCTGGGAAGAAGATATTCACGATCCCAGCTTCGAGCGCGATCCCATTCATCAAGACGATCAGCGACCAAAAGTCGAAGGTCGCTGCCGAACTCGGGTTTGAGCACATGGAATGGGAAAACCAGGGCAACCCGACACAGTGGATCCAGGGTATGGACTTCGCCGCCAATAACGGCTTCGACCTTGTCAGCCTGTTGGCCGGCGCCGATCCGCGTTTCTTCGAACCGCAGGTCATACAGACCCAGGCCAAGGGTCTGAAGGTCGTCACCTCGCATCTGACCGGCCTGGAGCAGGATCCTCCGGCGGGAGTCGATGCAGCGGTCGCCATCGATTACCGCAAGGCGGGCGAACTGATGGCCGACTGGACGATTGCAAAGACAAGCGGCAAGACCAATGCGCTGGTGATCGTGTCCAACGAGGCCCTGTCCACGGATTCGATCGTCAGCGGTCTCAAGGAGGCCTTCGATACGCGTTGCCCGGAATGCAAGTACGAGATCGTCAACGTGCCGATCACCGACTGGGCGACGAAGATCCAGCCGACCGTTGCCGGCGCGCTCCAGG
>JBKJRE010000466.1:0-3990 GCA_046594775.1 Rhizobiaceae bacterium
GTGCGAGGCAACCGTGGAGACTACGATCGCTGGGCGCAGGGTGGTCTTTCGGACTGGTCATTCGAAAACGTCTTGCCCTATTTCAAGAAGCAGGAGCGCTGGGAGAAAGGCGCCGACGCCTATCGCGGCGGCGACGGCCCACTCAACACACAATTTTGTCGCTACAAGGATGAGTTGATAGAAGCCTTCGCGGATGCCAGCCGCAGCGCCGGCTATCCGCAGACAGAAGACTATAATGGCGCGATCCAGGAAGGGTTTGGTCGCCTGCAGATGACGATTGAAAAAGGCCGCCGCTGCTCGGCGGCCTCCGCCTATCTGCGCCCTGCCATGCGGCGCGGCAATGTGACTGTACTCACAGGCGCCATGGCGACCAGAATCATTTTTCGCGACGGTCGGGCCGCTGGCATCGCGTATGTCATGGGCAGCGTTGAACATGAAGCGCTGGCCAGCCGGGAGGTGGTCCTTTCCGGCGGCGTTATCAACACCCCGCAACTCCTTATGCTATCAGGCATTGGCGACAGGGATGAACTATCCGGGCACGGTATCGACACACGGGTTAACCTGCCATGCGTCGGCAAGAATCTGCAGGATCATGTCTCGGTAATCCTCATGTACCGACGCAAGTCTCCAGGGCCGTTCTACAAGATGATGCGCGCCGACCGGATCGGCCTCGACTTCGCCAAGACGTATCTGACGGGAAGCGGGTTTTCGGGCGACGTGCCAGGCGGCTTGGTCGCTTTCCTGAAGAGTGACAAGACGCGCCCGTTGCCTGATGTGCAATTGCTGTTCACGGCGGCCCCTCTGGCAGCGTGGCCCTACCTGCCGCCCTTCAAGCAGCCCTTTTCCGATGGCTTCGCGACGCGCATCGTCGCCGTCCAGCCTGAGAGCCGCGGAACCATCACGCTGACATCGGCCGATCCTTTGGCGGCACCCCTGATCCACCAGAACTTCCTTTCCGCAGAGCGCGACTGGCAGTCGCTGCGCGCCGGATTCCGCATAGCGCGTGACCTCGCCAGGCAGCCGTCGATGGCGCCATTCGTGGCAACCGAATTCTTCCCCGGGGCTGAATGCAATACCGACGAGCAGATTGATGAACACATCCGCAATACCTCCATCACTGTTCACCATCCCGCTGGGACATGCCGCATGGGCACCGATCAGGCCTCGGTAGTCGATTCGGCCCTGCGGGTACGCGGCGTTTCCGGACTTCGCGTCGTCGACGCTTCGGTGATGCCTGACCTGCCTTGCGGCAACATCAATGCAGCCGTGATCATGATTGCCGAAAAGGCTTCTGACCTGATCCGAAGCGTCGCCTCACAGCAACCCGATAAAGTCGCTGCCTGACCTCCAAGGGGAATTCAACCAGAATTACTTGGTTGGATATCCTTGGTCGTCGAGATTTCAAGAATGCGGACAGGCCGGCAAGGTCTGACTCGCCACATTCTTCATATATCTTAATTAGTTATACCTACTAATCGAGGTCATTCCCAGGCTCACTTTGCAGCGTCAAAAGACAACCAAAAACTTTCCAAAAACTGAAAATTTGGCATTGTCGACCACAACCAATGGGGATACGGTTGGATTGGTTAAACGCATTGCCTTTGAACCTGAAAGGTGGCCGGTATGTCCGTCGCGCGCGCAGCAAACGATGTCATCAGCAACAAGAAGGCCGCTCTGAAAGGTCTGTATGACGATCTTTACAGCAAGAATATGTTTCCGTTCTGGGCGACATCGGAGGGCGTCGACCATGACGAGATCAAGCAGCTTATGGCGACCAACAAGGCGGTACCTTTCGTCTGGTCCTATTCCGATATCGAGCCGCTTCTGCAGCGCGCCGCCCAGCTGGTGACGATGGACGACAGCGAGCGCCGCTCGCTCATCCTCGTCAACCCGGGTCTGGCGCCCAAGCGGGCCTCCGTCAGCACCATGTACACCGCCTACCGGCTCAACGATCCCGACGAGATCATGCCGCCGCACAAGCATTCGCCGAGCGCCATTCGTTTCGGATTGACCGGTGAGGGCAATTTCACCGGCGTCGAAGGCGAGGATGTGGTGTTTGGTCCTGGTGACATGGTTCTCACCCCCAACGACGCATGGCACAATCACGGCACGGTCGGTGGCGAACAGGCGGTCAATCTGTCCATTCTGGACCTGCCGCTGGTCGAAACGCTGCACGCCGTCCATTTCGATCACAAATACACGGAAATGGTCGATGGCAAGGAAGTCGAGAAGAAGGTGCAGACTGCGCGCTTCCCCAGCGACTACTCGCAAAGCATTTATGGCGAAGGTGGCATGAAGCCGCGCTTCGTCGATCACAAGCGTGGCGGCGGTCTGTCGTCGCCGATGTATGTGTACCGCTGGTCGCAAATGCAGGCCATCCTCGACAAGCACAAGGACTGGGACGGTGATCCGCACGAAGGCATTGTGATCGACTATGTCGACCCGACGACGGGCGGGCCCGTTTTTCATACGATCAACTTCTATGTGCAGATGCTGCGACCGGGTGAAAAGACCCTGCCCCAGCGCGAGACGGCAAGCCTTCTTCTGTCGCCCTTCCGCGGCAGCGGCCATTCGATCATCGACGGCAAACGTTACGACTGGAACCAGTTCGACACGTTTGCCGTCGATGATCGAATGGCAAACGTTACGACTGGAACCAGTTCGACACGATCGCCATTCCCGGCGGTTCATGGGTGGAGCATGTCAACGGCTCGTCCACGGACCCGGTCGTTTTCTTCGGTGCGACAGACGCACCGACCCAGAAGGCGCTGCTCCTCTACAAGCGCTGGGGCCGCAACGAGGCAGGCGATCTTTTGCGGCTTGCATAGGAATTCATGTCGGCGTCCCGACATCGGGATGCCGAGTGGTACGGGTAAGGGGCGTCTGTATTGGTTTCAGCATTTAACACAAAGCATTTAGCTCATGTGGACTGCCCGGGCGGCGGGCAGGTCTGGGTCGACGGCAACATTCTTTATATCGGCCATATGCGCCCACCGAGCGGCACCACGCTGGTTGACATTTCCGACCCGCGCAACCCGAGGAAGATCACGACCATCGACGTCCCGCCAGGCTGGCATTCGCACAAGGTGCGCGCCAAGGACGGCCTGATGATCATCAATCACGAGCGTTTCGGCAGCGACGGTCCCGCCGACTTCGGCGGCGGCCTGGCGCTCTACGACACGACCAAGCCGGCCGAGCCTCAGCTGATTTCGAAGTGGATGACCGGCGGCAAGGGTGTCCACCGCTACGACTATGACGGACGCTATGCGTATATTTCGCCAACAGCCGAAGGTTATGTCGGCAACATCGTGATGATCCTTGACCTCATCGATCCGGCCAATCCGGTGGAGGTCGGACGCTGGTGGATCCCCGGACAGTGGACCGGTGGCGGCGAAGATTATCCGTGGCGCGACTACGTCACGCCGCGCTGTCATCACCCTCTGCGCATGGGCGACCGCCTATACGTGAGCTACTGGCATCATGGCCTGTTCATTCTGGATATTTCCGACCTGTCGAAACCGAGCGCGATTGCGCATATGAACTCCAGCCCGAGCTTCCCGCACCCGACGCACACCTGCCTGCCGATCCCGCAGGATCTCAAGGGTCGCCGTATTATGGTGGTCGCCGACGAGGACGTGGCGAAACTGCGCCCCTCGTCGCCCGCCTTCGCCTGGATTTATGACATCACGGATGAAACCAATCCGCTTCCGATATCGACTTTTCAGGTGCCCGGCGTCGACATCGATGGTGCCCCTCAACCGCAGATGACAGGGTGTCACCAGCCTTCGGAGCGATTCACGGGGTCCATAATTCCCTTCGCCTGGTTCGCACAGGGCTTGCGCCTCGTTGACATCGCCGACCCTTTCGCACCGAAGGAAGTCGGGCACTATGTGCCCGATGCCCCGACCGGCGCCGAGCGCTCCTCATCCAACGACGTGACCATCGACGATCGGGGACTTGTTTATCTGATCGACCGCATGCGCGGCGTCG
>JBKJRE010000153.1:0-4187 GCA_046594775.1 Rhizobiaceae bacterium
TTGAAAGCCGCAGCCGCTGCACGGCGCGTTTCGCCCTGCGTTATCGCATCAACAATCCGCTGACGAAGGTCCAAAGAATAAGCGCGAGACATGGCAAGTCCTCCTGCCATGTTGATGAATCATAAAATCGAAGCCGACGGAATCGGCGGATTCAAAAAATCCGCCCGACGCTCTAGGCGCGACCGAGTGGCTTGCCCTGCTTGAAGAAGTCTTTCCACGGATCGGACTCCTTCAACCGGTCGCGCGTCGTCTTGTCGCCGATCGGGAAGGCGTTGGGCAGCAGACCGTCCTCGACCTGCTGCCACGTCACCGGCATCGACACCGTGGCGCCTTTTTTGGCCCGGGACGAGTAGGGCGCGACCGTCGTCGAGCCCTTGCCGTTGCGCAGATAGTCGATGAAGATCCGTCCCTTGCGCGCCTTCTTTGACAGGGTCGCGGTGTAGCGGTCGGGCTCGGCCTGCGCCATCGCCTTGGCGAAGTCGTGCGCGAAATCCTTGACCTTCGTCCAGTCCGCCGAGGGTTTCAGCGGTACGACGACGTGGTAGCCCTTGCCGCCCGACGTCTTGACGAAGTTCGCCAGCGACAGCTCGTCGAGCTTTGCGCGAATGTCGAGCGCTGCCTCGCGCACATGGTCGACGTCCAGACCCTCGTCCGGATCGAGATCGAAGACGATCTGATCCGGCTTCTCCAGCGCATCGACCGTGCATCCCCAGATGTGGATCTCCACCACCCCAAGCTGGACCAGACCCGCAATGCCGTCAAAGTCGCGCACGAAGAGCAGTTCCTGCTTGTCCTCGGGATCGCGCATCCGCAAGATCTTCTCTTGCATGCCCGCCGAGGCATGTTTCTGGAAGAAGCGCTGGCCGTCAATGCCGTCCGGCGCCCGCACCAGGCTGAGAGGCCGGTTGATCACGAATTGCTTCATGCGCGGCCAGACAAGCGAATAGTGATCCAACAAGTCCTGCTTGGAGATTTTCTCGTCCGGCCAGAGAAGTTTTCCAGGGTGGCTGAGCTTGACGGAGGTCTTTTCGGCTGCCCCGGCCATGCTCCCTTGTGAGGATCTCTTCGGGGTCTTTGCGGCCGTTTTCAAAGTTGCATCGGCTGGTTCGGGCTTTTCTTCCACCACGTCCTCCGCCGGCTTGTCCTCGCGCAATCCCTGGAATGAGGCGTGGCGAATTATATGATCTTCTGTCCAGCTGCGGAACTCCACCTCGGCGACGATTTCCGGGTTCACCCAGACCAGCCCCTTGTCGCCCGGGACACTGGCGTCGAAAGGCGAATTGGCCGCTTTCAGCGCATCGAGCTTCTTCTTCAGATGATCCGCGACCTTCGCCGAAAAGCCGGTGCCGACGCGGCCGGCGTATTTCAATGCGCCGTTCTCATGGTAGCCGACAAGCAGGGAGCGCAGGCCGCGCCCGGTCTTCTCTGAGGGCAGATAGCCGCCGATGACGAATTCCTGCCGTTGCGTGCATTTCGATTTTACCCAAGAAGTGCCGCGCCCGCTGCGGTAAGGCGCATCGGCGCGTTTCGACACCACCCCCTCCAGCCCCATGCGGCAGGCGTGCTGCAGCATCACCTTGCCGGGCTCGGTGAAATGATCGCTGAACCTGAGAGCCGAACTCCCGTCGTCGTCGCCGAGCAGTTCGCGCAGTTGCTGCTTGCGCTCGACAAGAGGGTCCTTGCGAAGGTCTTCGCCATCGAGTCGCATCAGGTCGAACGCATAGTAGATGAAGCGATCGGCGCGGTCTCCCGAAAGGTCGGCCTGCAGCTTCGAGAAGGAGGATATTCCATCGTCGCCCAAGACGACGATCTCGCCGTCGATGATGGCGTCCTTGCATTTCAATGTGCCCAGCGCCGCGGGAATGGCGTTGCCGAACTTGCCGGTCCAGTCGAGGCCCGTTCGCGTCAGCAGCCTGACCTCGGTGCCGAAAAGCTGCGCCTGTATCCGGTAGCCGTCGAATTTTATCTCGTGCAGCCATTCTTTGCCGCCGGGCGCCTGGCTCTGCAGCTTCGCCAGCGCCGGCTCGATGAAATCGAGTCGTTGTGCTGCCTTGGCTGTCGCCTTGCCGGCGGTCGGCCGGTTGGAATGCCAGACCTTCGGCTTCTTGCCCCTGGCTGCTTTGCCTTCCCCGACCTCCTCGACCGTCAGGCCGGATTTCACCGATTTCGGCGCCTTGACAAGAATGTCCTGGCCTGGCCTCGCCGCCTCGTCTTCCGACTTGATGAGCAGCCAGTTGTCGCGCTTTTCACCTGGACGCGGCTTCAACCGCACCAGATGCCATTTGCCCGACAGTTTTTCGCCATGCAGCTCGAAATCGATATGGCCCTTTTTCATGCCCTTGGCAGGGTCGTGCTCGGGGGTCCATGTTCCTTCGTCCCAGACGATCACCGCGCCGGCCCCATACTCGCCTTTCGGGATCGTGCCCTCGAAGGGTGCGTATTCGATCGGGTGGTCCTCGACATGAACCGCCAGCCGCTTCTCGTGCGGGTCGAGGCTCGGGCCGCGCGTCACCGCCCAGCTCCAAAGCACGCCGCCGTGCTCCAGCCGCAAATCGTAGTGAAGCCTCGTCGCGGCATGCTTGTGAATCACAAAGATGCCACCCGGATCCGTCTTCTTGCGCGGCGACAACTGGCCGGCCGGCTCCGAGGTCTTCTTGAAATCGCGCTTTGCGCGGTACTGTTCCAGCGCCGCCATGAGTTAGGCCGACTTGCGCTTTGACGCGGTCTTGCTCTTTGGACTTGCCTTCGCCTTGGCTGCTGGCTTCGCCGCGGCCTTGATTGCCTGTTTGCCCTTGGACCCGGTCTCTTGGCCATTGTCCGCCGCAAGGCTCTTCTTCAAGGCATCGAACAGGTTGACGACATTGGAAGGCTTGGACGCCGATTGCGGTTTTGGCGCCCGCTTTCCAGCCTTCTTGGCGCGCACCAGTTCAAGCAGCGCCCCCTCGTATTTGTCATCGAATTTTGACGGGTCGAACCTTGCCTGCTTCTTGTCGATGATGTGCTCGGCCAAATCGATCATCTCCTTGTCGGTCTTTATATCGCCGATCTCGTCGAACACCGTATCGGGCTGGCGAACCGTGTTGTCGTAACGTAGCGTGGTGAGAAGCATTCCCTTGCCCAGAGGCTCTATGATGACGGGCCTTTCCCGCCGGTAGAGGACAATGCGCGCCAGTCCTGCCTTTTTCTTCCCGGCCATGGCTTCGCGAATGACCGCAAACGCGTCTTCGGAGACCTTGTCGGCGGGCGCGAGATAGTATGGCGTGTCGAGATAGATCTGCTGGATGGAAGCCTTTTCGACGAAACCGTCGAGGCTCATCATGTTTGAAGACTCGATCTGGACAGCATCGATCTCTTCATCCTCGACAAGGACGAAGTCGCCGCTGTCGACCTCATAGCCCTTGACCTGATCCTCGTCTTCCAGCGGTTTGCCTGTGACGGAATCGATATATTGGCGCTTGACCGTATTGCCCGTCGCCCGGTTCAGGACGCGGAACGAGACTTTCTCGGCGTGCGTGACGACATTGGTCAACTCGACCGCGCAGGTGACAAGAGAAAGCTTCAGATAGCCTTTCCAGGCAGGACGCGGTGCCATTGTCGAACTCCCTCACGCGACACTCTAACGCTTGGGAACGGCGAAGCGGGCTTGCGGTTCCGTCGCCTGTCTCTTGGCCGACTGCGTCCATACTGATCCGAAACCTGGATCGCTCCGCATCGACATAATGTCGAAACAACTGTGCTGCAAAAGGCACAGTGGTCGAACACTCGGAGGCCTACCGCCGAAACACCGCGAATCAACCGCATTTCGGCCATTGTCGGAGCTGAATCCGGCCGAAGCTTAACATTGCATTTACGGACTATTCACGACTGACGGTTAAAATGCCTCCTATTCGGAAGGGACATCCGAGATACAGGGCTAACGAAGATGAACTTCTGGAACAGCATTTCACATTTTGCATTCGCCCTGCGCGAGTTCGTCGCTCCGACCTATCGGCCTGAACGCCACTATATGCGCGGCCCCGGCCCCGCCTGTGCGCGCCGTCAGCCCAGCCCATTCGGCACACCCGGCTTTCAGTAATCGCCTTCGCAGGGTTCTAGCGTAACCGGCTCGCCGGTCGCCGCACCGAGCTCGAGGCAGCGTTCGTCCGTGCACAGCGTCCAGCCCCTGCCGGTCGCGCCCGATGCCGCAA
>JBKJRE010000230.1:0-5989 GCA_046594775.1 Rhizobiaceae bacterium
GTTATGCGCCGGATGCTCTCGGCGATCTCCTGCGGCTCGAAAACCCGCTTCCAGTCATCGCGCATCAGGACCGGCTTGCCGAACTCGATGGCCTTGTTGCACGCATCCGAAAACACACCCTCGGTCTGGCCGAAGATCACGGCGCCAAGAACATTCATATGGCCCAGCAGGAAATCGAGCGCCGCCTGCCGGGGCACACCCCGCGCCACCACCTCGTCCATGGCCTCGCGCATGACGTCGAGAAGCGAAGCGCACACGGTCTCCGAAAGGCCCGGCTCAAGCAGCGCCATCTGTTCGACGGTGACGCGATGCGAGCGCATGACGGGGGCCCAGATGATCTTGGCGATGGCTTCGCCCGTGGCGTAGGCCTCTTCGGGGCCCTGCATCAGCGCACTGACGATGTGCTGCCTGGCCTTGACGCCGCCGAAGTAGTCGCGCTTCGCGGCCATGTCCGTCTCGTCGTTGAAGATCGGCGGATGGCATGGGTGCGTCACGAAATAGGTGAGATCCGGCCGCTTGGGCAAATGACCGGCAAAGGGCGCTGCCGCATCGAGGACCACGACCATGGTGCCAGCCTGAAGCTTGCTCTCGATGCCCGCCGCCACCTTGCCGATCGCCGTGTCCGGCACGGCCAGGACCACCACATCGGCGCCCTGCAAGGCTGCCTCGGCGGACACAGCGTCGAAGCCGAGGCCGGTCTTCAGCCGCTCGCGGCCTGCTTCGCTGACCTCGACATGGCGCACCGTATAGGCCGAGCCCTGGAAATTGGTCGACAGGCGGTAGCCCATCTTTCCGCCGGCTCCGAAAAGGGCGATTGTCGTCATGGCGGTTCCCTGACGTGTCACTTAACGTGACACTGGTATAATGAGTATATCAGTAATTGCAATGGTTTTTGTGCGTGCGAGAGGCACTTGCATTCGAGGCCGTGCCGCGTCACCTGAGCCGTGTCGCGGTTTCGGGCCGCGTATCTCGGGTTTCCGTCGCTTCAATGGGAGGGCGTATTGGCTGGTTTCTGGGTCGGGACAAACTGGAAGATGCACAAGACGCTTGAGGAGGCGCTGGATTTTGCCTCGGCGCTGGAAGAAAAGCTTGCAACCGTCGACCCGCGAATCCAGCCCTTCGTCATTCCGCCCTTCACGGCGGTTCGCGAAGTGAAGTCGGCGCTCTCCAAGACGCGGGTAAAGGTCGGTGCGCAGAACATGCACTGGGCCGACGAAGGGCCGTGGACGGGGGAAATTTCCCCCGTGATGCTGCGGGATTGTGGTCTCGATCTTGTCGAACTCGGGCACAGCGAACGGCGCGAGCATTTTGGCGAAACCGACCGGACGGTCGGGCTCAAGACGGCTGCCGGCGTCGCCCACGGCCTGATTCCGCTGATCTGCGTCGGCGAGACTTTGGTGGACCGGGAGGCTGGCCGTGCCGAAGAGGTTCTGGTGGCGCAGGTGGAAGGCGCGCTGCAGTTCCTCGAAGGCGATGCATTGTCGGCGACAATCGTCTTTGCCTATGAGCCCGTCTGGGCGATCGGCGTAAACGGCATTCCAGCAAGCGCCGGCTATGCCGGCCGGCAGCAGGCGCTGATCAGGAAGACGGCGGGCGCGCGGCTCGCATCGGCGCCTCCGGTGCTCTATGGCGGAAGCGTCAATCCGCAGAACGCCGCCGCGCTCACGGCTCAGCCGGACATTGACGGCCTGTTTATCGGGCGCGCCGCGTGGCAGGCCGAGGACTATATCGCCATACTCGGCATCGCGGCTTCAGCCCTCTAGCTGCAGCCGCGGACCCGTCCGGCGCAAGCGGGCCTGTTCCCGGCTGTTGTTGCGCGCAAGCCTACGCAACATTTCCGTCAGGAGCTACTTGGCCGTGGCTTCGCATAGATCCATTGCATGGCTTGAGGTCTGTTTTCGGCCAGTGCGGCTTTGACAAGGGTAGCCGGCTGCCCTTCCAGCACAGGAAAATCCGCAGCCCTGCGTGCGGCTGTCTTCACAATCCGCGTTTCATGAGACATGCCCAGAACGTCCATCAGCGATTGAGTAGTTCCTGGCGTCACAAAGTCGTGGCATTCGACGATTATTTCGGCCGATGCAAAGCTGTCCTGGGCTACAAGCCTGAAAATCTCCGCCTCGCAGCCTTCGCAATCTATAAAAAGCAGTGTCCTGCCGGGCCGTCGCAGCAGGTTCTCGAGTGACGTGGGCGACCAGCCGAGCTCGAGCCGCAGATTGTCGCCGGCACGGTTGGCGCAAGCGGACGCCTCGCAGGCCTTGAGCGCCTGGGCGTTATTGTCGATCGCATGGATCAATGCATGACGCAGTCTGAGGGCGAAACCGACAGCATAGTAGCCTTCGCCACAGCCCACATTGATGATCTGCGTCGGATTGGCCTTGATCGCCTCCTCGACACATGCTTGCAGCTCGAATTCGTAAGCTCCGATCAGCTTGACGACAACGTCGCCGCCATACCAGGAGGTGACCTCGCTGATCGTCATGCCCTTGAAGGGGCCTTGCTGAACCTGCCAGGCGGTCGCCGCCAGGATCGCTTCGGACATGGGCTGCAGGTGCAGCGGCGTCGGCTTCAATGCTTGCGCCATCAATAGTGGCTCAGCTCGAGAAGCCGCGCTTTCTCATCCTCGATCAGGTAGTTGCCGGAGTCATACAGAATGTTGTTTTCAATGTAGGAACACATCATTTTGCTCGAATAGGTGAGATGCACGACGCCGATCTCCCGGAAAGGCGGCATATCGATGACGACACGATCCGATCCGTTGCGGACAAGTGTGCCAAGGTGGCAATTGTAGTTGTATTCCGCCGGCAGCGAAATGAAGCCATCATGCGCATACAGGAGAAGATTGAGAGCCGTTTGCTCGCCGACATGCGCTATCTGCTGACTTGAAAAAGTGCGGCGTGAAACATGCTCGATCTCTTTCTCCCACAATTTCCAGATCTTGCACTCTCGATGCATGGAAAAGATTCCGCTGCTGAACACGGCCCGGTTGGAATATGTGGAAGCCATCGTTGGGCCGTAGCATTCCGAAAACCATGTATTTGCATACCGGGAGAACTCGGAAAAATCCACGTAGTTGTGGCGATACGAGGTATCGACGAGCGGCGAAATAACGACTTTGTCTCTGTGTTCGTCGGCCAGCTTTCGATAGAGCCGAATTGATGCAACATCCTGGATCCAAATATCCGAATCGCACCAGATATAAATGTCGTAGTCCGGGAAAAGAGAAGGCAAGAACGGGCGGCAGAACTGCGCATCCTGATAGGATTTCGATCCGGCTTTGGAAAGCCGGGAGAAGTGTCTGCGGTCGAATTTCTTGACTTCCACGCCATGCTTGCGCATCCACGCCAATGTCTCGGCCGAGCAGCCAATGTCCACGAGTTTGAGGTCGAACTCGCCGGCCTCCATTTGCGACGTAATGCTGAGGACCAGGCCCTTGGCCAAGGGGGCGAATGTTTCGTCGGCGGAAAAGATCACTGCGGTTGCGGGAATGCTCATCCTAAAGGCCACCGCTTGCGTTTCAGAACCGGCAGTGACATCGGAAGCTCCATCCACCAGAGCCACTGACGCCGCTGGACTTCAATACCCACTTCATTGGCAAGTCCGTCGACTTCGCTGACAACATCCGGCCATGCGTCGCAGTAGTCATGCCCGGACATGATGCCGCCCGGCTTCATCTTGGTGTACCAGAAGCGGATCGACTCTCGGAAGAATGGATTGTGGTGCCGTGCGTCGTCGAAAAATATATCGACCGGCTGGTCCCAATCGCGAAAGTCCGCCGGGCTGAATCCTTGATGCGCCACGATGTTTTGACAATCGCTTGTGAAACTGGAGAAGGCTTCCATGCCGAATCGCGGGCAGTCTGGAATCTTGGTTTCCACCAGATCGATGATCCATTGATCCCGCCGCCAGGGATCGATGCAGTGGACGGTCACGCTCGGATCGGCGGATTTGGCCCAGGTCCATGAGGAGAGGCCGTAAAGTGAGCCGACCTCGACGATGCATCCGTTACGGGGCGCCTTTCGCGCCAGTTGCTCAAGTCCGCGCAGTTCGCCTTCGGACATTTGTCCAGGAATCTTCAGGTTGATCATCTTGAGCTCACGATTTGCCGATGAGCCGGTAGTAGCGATACTTCAGGCGGAACCTCCAATCGCTGCCGCGCGCCAGATGTGACCGTAGCAACGGAGAATGCTTGACCGCCTTGTAGATATCCTTCCTGGCATAGATCCGCTTGATAATGATCGCGCAATATTCCAGGCCCAGAATGAGCTGGAACCGATCGATGTTTTCGATGATGTGATCGGCAATGACCATTTCGACCGAATGCCTCAACGCCGGCGAAAAATCGCCGGCGGCGTACGCCCCGCCGAGAACGCTGTTGGAGCTGAAATTGTTCTTCCCGTGCATTCGAAAATACGAGTGCACCCGGCCGATCGTCAACGAGCCGGTAATCCAATGGCAGAAGAGCGCGAAATAGTAGTCCGCACATAACCTCACGCCTCCTGTGTCTTTCGGAAGAACGGTCTCGAGCAAAGATCGTCTGAACATGAACGAGGACATCGCGACATAGTGCCAGCCGAGGTTTGCTCTATCGATGTAGTAAACGAACGGCGTGTCGTCCGGAGGAAAGCTCATCGAGTTGCTATCCACGACGGGCATGGAGCGAAGGAGAACAGGCTTGGTGTGACCGGCCGGATAGTCGGTCCTGTGCTTGACAAGCGTGTGGAATGTACCCTCCAGAATCGTACCGGACTCGTCAATCTGTACGGTATCGGAGGCACTTATCCCGGCCGAATATGATGCATTCAGATGCGCGGCAATGTGCCCGCTGACGAAATCGGTCGCCCACACATCATCCGCATCCAGCGACGCCACAAAAGGGCCGCTGGTGTTTTCGAGCCCTGCCTTGATCGCCGCTATCTGGCCGAGATTCTGGCCTAGCCGGATGCAGCGGAAACGGGGGTCGTCCAGTTTGAGGATGATTTCATTGATCAGCTCGAAGGAACCATCGATCGAGCAGTCGTCGACGATGACGCATTCGAGCCTGGTGTAGGTCTGGTCCGCCACGGACTGGATTGCTTGACCGACATATTTTGCGTAGTTCCGGTTGGTAATAATGATAGAAACCAGAGGCATGCGCGTGTAGCGCGGGTCGGTGATCATGCCGCCGGGAGCCGGTTCAATATTTCTTACACTACCTGAAGTTGTCTTGATAACGGGAAATCCTCAGCTTCGGTGATCGCGACGATTTTGAGGTCATTCGCATAGATCAGAATCGTTTGCAAAGAGAACTTCCCGAATGCACTGCTGGTTCCACAACGTCAACTTGCTTGCTTGACTGGCGCCGCCTGCGCCAAGCAAGGCGCCTGTCCGGTCAAGCTGTGGAGAGATTGGAAAATCCGCGAGAGTCTCCCCGTTGAAACTTGTGCGCAGGCAAGTTCTGCGCCGGCTTGCCTGTCGCGTTGTTCGCCCTGAGGCAGGCAGGTTCACCTGTCGCGTCGCGGGTTACAGCTCAACCCTGGATCGGGTTACAGCGAGCGTGGCGGGAGCACAGTCTTGTTATGCCGTCATGCTCCGCTGACAGGACTCTTTCCCCGTCGGCGCTTTCCTACCACCACTTTTCAGCTTCAAAACGGCCGGCCGCCTGTTCGATGACGTGCGCCGTCTGAAACAGCGTCTCTTCGTCGAACGGCCTGCCGATAAGCTGCAGGCCGAGCGGCAGGCCCCTGGCGTCCAGCCCCGCCGGCACGGCGATGCCGGGCAGCCCGGCCATGTTCACGGTGACGGTGAAAATGTCGTTGAGATACATTTTCACCGGGTCGGCCGCCATCTCCTGGTCGGCCACGCCGAAGGCCGCCGCGGGCGTCGCGGGCGTCAGGATGACGTCGATGCCGGCCTCGAACACCGCTTCGAAATCGCGCTTGATCAGCGTCCGCACCTTCTGCGCCTGGACGTAGTAGGCGTCGTAATAGCCGGCCGAGAGCACATAGGTGCC
>JBKJRE010000294.1:0-5635 GCA_046594775.1 Rhizobiaceae bacterium
TCGGTATTGCCGGTGCCGGCCGGAAATACGGTGCAGCCAAGCGCCCGCGCGCCTTCGTCGAGGATGAAGCCACCCGGGGTCATGTGGTGGGAAAAAGCATTGTGGACGATAGCGCCGGCGCGGATGCCGGTCGCGAAAAAGGCGCGCGCCGCCTGCCACGGATCAATGCCGGGTCCCTGCGGCTCCCATAGCGGACCAGGCGACAGGAAGACGCGCCCGCCGCCGAGCATTGCCGGATTGGCGAAACCGCCGAAAGGCGGCGCCTTGGCCTGCGCCTCCATGAGGTCCGATTTGCGCAGCACCGGCAGCCTTGCCAGCGCGGCGCGGTCGGTTACCCTGGCCGGGTCGGTCCCCTTGAGCCAGTGCGCGAGCCCGGGAGCGCCTGCCATGGCCTTTTTCAGGAAATCCGGCAGTTGTGCAAAAAGTTCGTCTTCTCGCTCGGCTACAGCGCGGCTTTCCAGTTCGTCAAAATGCGCGGTCATGAGCACCCTCCGCCCGCGTTTCCCGCCGCCACGCCACGCCACAAGACGGGCGCGGTGCGGCGGTCGTCTGCGCCGTGCGGCTCAGGCGCGCCTGTTCAGCACGAAATTCTGCCCGCCCGAACTGGTGCAATTCAGCTGGCTTGTCGAGATCAGCAGGCAGTTGAAGCTGATCGGCTGCTGTCGGATCAGCGACGTGCCGGAGATCTGCACGGAGGTCGAACTGCTCAGGAAATAGCTGCCTTCGGCGAGCTTTTGGCCGGTATCGGTCGCCACTGTCTGGAAGACGCCGCCCGAGAAGGTCGAAAGCCCGGTGCCCTGCGCATCGATCCAGGCGCCTTCGACGCCCGAAGGCGCCCGTTGCACCGGCGGGTTGCCGCCGCCACCGCCGCCTCCAGTCATGCAGCCGGCAAGCGAAAGAGCCATGAAGGCCATCGCTCCAGCCGAAAAAAGTCTGCGCTTGTCGGTCATTGAATGATCCCTCTCCCTCGAACCGCCCCGGAACTTCCTTCGCCCGGTTTTCGAGCGAAATCAAGGCTCGGCCGCAGCCGCGCGTTGTCTAAACGGTCAGCGGACCAAAACGTTGCGGAACTGCCAGGGATCTTTTGCATCGATATCTTCCTGGAATAGTCCCGGCCTGCCCTCGAGAGGCGTCCAGTCGGTGTAATAGCCCTTCACCGGCCCGAGATAGGGCCTTTGTACCTCAAGGCACAGGCGATAGTCCATTTCGTCGGTCTCGACGATCCCGGCTTGCGGGTTTTCCAGCGCCCAGACCATGCCGGCCAGAACCGCCGACGTGACCTGCAGGCCTGTGGCGTTCTGGTTCGGCGCCAGCCTGCGGGCTTCGGCCAGCGAAAGCTGCGAACCATACCAGTAGGCGTTCTTGTCATGGCCATAGAGCAGAACGCCGAGTTCGTCGACGCCGTCCACCAGTTCCTGCTCGCCCAGCACGTGCTGCACCGGCTGCGGCCGGCCGGCGGCGCCGAACATCTCGTCGAGCGACAGGATGGCGTCGTTGCTCGGATGATAGGCATAGTGGCACGTCGGACGGTACTGCACCTTGCCCTTCTTGGAATGCTGGGTGAAGAAATCGGCGATCGAGATAGCCTCGTTATGCGTCACCAGCAGACCGTATTGCGCGCCGAGCGTAGGGCACCAGGTCCTGACGCGGGTGTTGGCGCCGGGCTGCTCCAGATAGATCGCCGCCTTCGACCCGTGCTTTTGCTTGCCGGCGTTCTTGGGCATCCACTTCTCGTGCGTACCCCAGCCGAGTTCGGCCGGCTGCAGGCCTTCGGAAATGAAGCCCTCGACCGACCAGGTATTCCAGAAAACATTGAACGGCTTGGGTTTCTTGGTGCGCTGCGTGTCGCGTTCGGCGATGTGGATACCCTTCACGCCGGCCTTTTTCATCAGCTTGGCCCAAGCCTCGCCGTCGCCGGCCGCCGGCTCTGAAAACGCCATGCCAAGGTCGCTGGCAAGGTTGACCAGCGCCTGCTTGACGAACCACGAGACCATGCCCGGATTGGCGCCGCAGCAGGATATCGCGGTGGTGCCGCCGGGGTTCTTCCTGATCTCCTCGCGTACCGTCTCGCGCAGCGCATAGTTGGTGCGCGCGGCGTTGTCTGCCTTGTCGTCGAA
Organism: Rhizobiaceae bacterium; assembly: GCA_046594775.1. GTDB lineage: Bacteria > Pseudomonadota > Alphaproteobacteria > Rhizobiales > Rhizobiaceae > CAMYMG01. The sequence continues at coordinate 2,118 of JBKJRE010000294.1, forward strand.
ATAGAAGCCGAGCCAAGGCTCGACCACCGTGTCGATGTAGAGCACGCCGAGCTTGCGGCACAATTTCATCAGTTCCAGCGACGAGGTGTCGACCGACAGGTTGACGCAGAATCCCTGGCCGCCGCCCTTGGTCAGCAGCGGCGTCAGCAGCTTCTTGTAGTTCTTCTTGGTCACCGATTCCTGGACGAAGTCGATGCCGGCCTCGTCGAGGATCTTGCGGTCGGTGTCGCGCGGGTCGATCACCGTCATGCGCGCCTTGTCGAATTTGAAATGGCGCTCGATCAGCGGCAAGGTTCCGCGGCCGATCGAACCGAATCCGATCATCACCACAGGACCGGTGATCTCGCCGTAGACGGGCCAGTTTTCATTCGACATTTTCGGGGGCACTCCTTCTCGCAATTGCCTTTGACGCCAGCCTGTCGGGCCGGACGACCGACGCTAGACCATATATTCTTGTCACAATAAAGCGAATCCGCATGCCCGCGCCGATCCCTCGACACCCCGCAAACCGCGGGCGGAACGCGCCGGCATCGGGCGGATGGAGCCGTACCGTACCGTACGGTACGATTTTTGGTTGCGAGGCTCGCGGTTTCATATTAGGTACAAGGCCAACAGCTCGGATTTGCCAGGCGTATCGCAGGATATCACCATGCCTCCCTATCGTTCACGCACCACCACCCACGGCAGAAACATGGCCGGCGCGCGCGGCCTCTGGCGCGCCACCGGCATGAAGGACGGCGATTTCGGCAAGCCGATCATCGCGGTCGTGAACTCCTTCACGCAGTTCGTGCCCGGCCACGTGCACCTCAAGGATCTCGGCCAGCTGGTCGCCCGCGAGATCGAGGCGGCCGGTGGCGTCGCCAAGGAATTCAACACGATCGCGGTCGACGACGGCATCGCCATGGGGCATGACGGCATGCTCTATTCGCTGCCGTCGCGCGAGATAATCGCCGACTCGGTGGAGTACATGGTCAACGCACATTGCGCCGATGCCATGGTCTGCATCTCCAATTGCGACAAGATCACGCCGGGCATGCTCAACGCCGCGATGCGGCTCAACATCCCCGTCGTCTTCGTCTCGGGCGGGCCGATGGAAGCCGGCAAGGCGATGATCAAGGGCAAGCTGCAGGCGCTCGACCTTGTGGACGCCATGGTCATGGCCGCCGACGACAATTACACCGACGAGGAGATCGCCACGGTCGAGGAGGCGGCGTGCCCGACCTGCGGCTCCTGCTCGGGCATGTTCACCGCCAATTCGATGAACTGCCTCACCGAGGCGCTCGGCCTGTCGCTGCCCGGCAACGGCTCGACGCTCGCCACCCACTCCGACCGCAAGCGGCTGTTCGTCGAGGCCGGCCACACCATCGTCGACCTGGCGCGCCGCTATTACGAGCAGGACGATGAAACCGCGCTGCCGCGCACCATCGCCACCAAGGCGGCCTTCGAGAACGCCATGGCGCTCGACATCGCCATGGGCGGCTCCACCAACACAGTGCTGCACATCCTGGCCGCCGCGCATGAAGGCGGCATCGATTTCACCATGGATGATATCGACGCGCTGTCGCGCAAGGTCCCGGTGCTGTGCAAGGTCGCGCCGGCCAAGGCCGACGTCCACATGGAAGACGTGCACCGCGCCGGCGGCATCATGGCCATCCTTGGCCAGCTCGACCGCGCCGGCCTGATCAACCGCGACGAGCCGACGGTGCATGCGCTGACCATGGGCGACGCGCTCGACCAGTGGGATATTTCTCGCACCAATTCCGACACGGTGCGTAATTTCTTCATGGCCGCGCCCGGCGGCGTGCGCACCACGCAGGCCTTCTCGCAATCCAACCGCTGGGCGGATCTCGACCTCGACCGCAAGGACGGCGCCATCCGCGCGCCCGAAAGCGCCTTCTCCAGGGATGGCGGGCTGGCCGTGCTGAAGGGTAACATCGCGCTCGACGGCTGCATCGTGAAGACCGCGGGCGTCGACGAGTCGATCCTGAAATTCGCCGGCCCCGCCCGCGTCTTCGAAAGCCAGGACGCCACCGTCAAGGCGATCCTGTCGAACGAGATCAAGCCGGGCGACGTCATCGTCATTCGCTACGAGGGACCGCGCGGCGGCCCCGGCATGCAGGAAATGCTCTATCCGACGAGTTATCTGAAAGCCAAGGGTCTTGGAAAAGTCTGCGCGCTGGTCACCGACGGACGCTTTTCGGGCGGCACGTCGGGCCTGTCGATCGGCCACGCTTCGCCGGAAGCCGCCGAGGGCGGCGCCATCGGCCTGGTGCGCGAAGGCGACATGGTCGAGATCGACATTCCGGGCCGCACAATCAATCTCGCGGTGCCGGACGCCGAACTGGCCGCCCGCCGGGCGGCGCAGGATGATGCCGGCTGGAAGCCCGCCGTCAAGCGCAAGCGCAACATCACGCCGGCGCTCAGGGTCTATGCCGCCTTCGCCACCTCGGCGGCGCGCGGCGCGGTGCGCGTGGTGCCGGAAGAGTAGGCCTTGCAGGCTTCCGCAAAGCGGGCAAACTGCGACACCTGAATGGCTTGCGTTGCAGAGGAGTTTTTCATGGATGATCCGGCAGGCTGGCGCCACATGAAGGCCGCGCCGATGGACGGCAGCCGCATCCTGGTCACGGTGCGCTCCTCCGAGCAGGGACCGGCCGAAGTCGATGTCGCCTATTGGGCACGCGCCGACCAGTTCGCCATAGAGGGCTGGCGCTCGGCCGATTCGCATCCCGGCCAGATCGTCGCCTATGCCGACCCCGAACTGAAATGCTGGATGCCGCTGCCCGGCGCCGGCTCCGCTCCCATGCCTGAGCCATGGGACGCCGAAAGCGGCGAAGAGCTTTTCGGTTCCGGAATCTGAGAAGTTTTTCCGGGCCAGCCGGACTGCTGTCGGCCCGGCGCTCAACCCGACGCGATGGCCGTCAGCGCCTCGACCAGCCTGTCCCGGTCGGCCGTCATTCCCTTGTAGTCGAGCTGCGGCTCGTCGAGCTCCATCAGTTGCCCGGCGAATGACGTCGCCATCGCTGTCCGCTCGGGATGCGCCCGCAAGGCTGCCAGCGGGTCGAGGTGAATGCCTATGGTGAACAGGATGTCGCGCGTCGCCGGCAGTTTGCGCAGCGTCTGGCGCTCGACGCGGATGAAGGCGCGGGCGGCGGCCTCGACGTCGGCAAAGCGTACCGGCCGGCCGGTGGCGCGGTCGATGCGCTCGACATTGGACAGGGGATGGTAGAGCGCGTCGCCGGCCTGGATCGACCAGTTGAAGCGTTCGACCGGATTGCCCTGCTGGAGCCGGTCGAACATGCGGTCGATCAGCCCGGCGTTGCGCGTGCCCGGCCCGAAACCCGGCACCGGCTGGTGGATCGCCGACATCGGCTTGCCGAATTTTTCGACCAGCCGCCATGACGAGGGGAAGCAGAGTGCGCCGGCTGCGAGCCGCCATCCATCCTCGCCCTGGCGCATGACGATCAAATCCTCCTGCACCAGCAGCGAGGCCTTGTGCAGGGCGGGCAGGGGACTTTGCG
>JBKJRE010000312.1:0-2700 GCA_046594775.1 Rhizobiaceae bacterium
TTCGCCATGCTGATCGGCGTCGCCGGCCTCGTCACCTGGATGATGTTCGGGAGCTCGTTTTAGATCATGACCGATTGGCCCATCCTGTCCGCGGTCACGTTCCTGCCGCTGGTCGGCGCGTTCCTTATCCTGCTGATCCGGGAAGAAGGCGCGAACGCGCTGCGCAACATCCGCATGATCGCGTTGTGGACGACGATCTTCACGTTCCTGGTCTCGCTGCTGATCTGGATCGGCTTCGACAATGCGGACCCGGGCTTCCAGATGGTCGAGAAGGCCGACTGGCTGGATTCAGGCATTTCCTATCATCTGGGCGTCGACGGCATCTCTATGCTGTTCGTTATCCTGACAACCTTCCTGATGCCCTTCTGCATCCTGGCGAGCTGGGAATCGATCAACAAGCGCGTCAAGGCCTACATGATTGCGTTTCTGCTGCTCGAGACGCTGATGATCGGCGTGTTCACGGCGCTGGATATCGTGTTGTTCTACGTGTTCTTCGAAGCCGGCCTGATCCCGATGTTCATCATCATCGGCGTTTGGGGCGGCAAGCGCCGCGTCTATGCCAGCTTCAAGTTCTTCCTCTATACCCTGCTCGGCTCCGTGCTGATGCTGCTTGCCATCATGGCGATGTTCTTCCAGGCCGGCACCACCGATATTCCAACGCTGCTGACGCACAATTTCCCGGCCACGATGCAGACTTGGCTGTGGCTGGCTTTTTTTGCCTCTTTTGCCGTCAAAATGCCGATGTGGCCGGTGCATACTTGGCTGCCCGACGCCCACGTCGAGGCGCCGACGGCCGGTTCCGTGATCCTGGCCGGCATTCTGTTGAAAATGGGCGGCTACGGCTTTCTGCGATTCTCGCTGCCGATGTTCCCGCTGGCGTCGATGGACTTCGCGCCGTTTGTCTTCGCGCTGTCGGTGATCGCGATCATCTATACCTCGCTGGTCGCGCTGATGCAGGAGGACATGAAGAAGCTGATCGCCTACTCCTCCGTTGCTCATATGGGCTACGTGACGATGGGTATCTTCGCGATGAACCAGGAAGGCCTTCAGGGCTCCATCTTCCAGATGCTGTCGCACGGCCTGGTGTCTGGTGCGCTTTTCCTGTGCGTCGGCGTGGTTTACGACCGGATGCACACCCGCGAGATCGCCGCCTATGGCGGTCTGGTCAACAACATGCCGAAATACGCGGTGGCCTTCCTGATCTTCACCATGGCCAATGTCGGCCTGCCCGGGACGAACGGCTTCATCGGCGAATTCCTGACGCTGCTCGGCGTCTTCAGGGTCAACACCTGGGTGGCGCTCTTTGCGACCACCGGCGTGATCCTGTCGGCGGCCTATGCTCTGTGGCTCTACCGCAAGGTAGTGTTCGGCGCCTTGACCAAGGAGAGCCTTGAGGGAATGCTCGATCTCTCGACGCGAGAGAAGGCCATTCTTTATCCGCTGATCATCCTGGTCATCTTCTTCGGCGTCTACCCGACACCGATCTTCGACGCGACGGCGACTTCGGTAGAGGCTCTCGTGAACTCAATCACCATTTCGCTCGACGCCGCGCCTGCCGCGGCGGCGAATTGAGGGGCGAACCATGACGCCGCAACTGACATCCAGCCTGTCGCTCGGGATTCCCGAACTGATCGTCGTGATCGGCGCGCTCGCGCTGTTGATGGTTGGGGTCTTTTCAAGCGCGCGTGCCTATTCCGTCATCAACGCCCTGGCGATTGCGATCCTGCTGGCGGCTGGCTTGTGGTTGCTGCTTTATACCGGCAACGGGCAGGCATTTGGCGGCGCTTTCCTTGTCGATCCCTTTGCGCGATTCATGAAGGTGCTGGCGCTGACCGGCTCGGCGGCGGCGCTGCTGATGTCGGGCGTCTTCGCCAGGGAACTCAACTTCGACAAGTTCGAATTTCCGGTGCTGGTGCTGTTGTGCACACTCGGCATGATGCTGATGATTTCAGCAAACAGCATGATCGCTCTCTATCTCGGGCTCGAACTGCAGTCGCTGGCCATCTACGTGCTGGCTGCCTTCAACCGCGACAATCTCCGCTCATCGGAGGCAGGACTGAAGTATTTCGTGCTGGGTGCGCTATCATCGGGCATGCTGCTTTACGGCATCAGCCTCGTCTATGGCTATACCGGCAGCGTTGGTTTCGAGCAGATCGCAGCGGCCCTTGCGGGCGCCGACAGGCAGCTCGGCCTCGTATTCGGACTCGTCTTCGTCCTGGCCGGGCTTGCGTTCAAGATTTCGGCCGTGCCGTTCCACATGTGGACGCCCGATGTATACGAGGGCGCGCCGACCCCGGTTACAGCCTTTCTGGCGGCTGCGCCAAAGATGGCCGCCATGGCGCTCATCGTACGGGTCACGATGGCGGCGTTCGAGCCGATTGCCGCCGACTGGCAGCAGATCGTCGTATTCATATCCATCGCCTCTATGGCGCTCGGCGCGTTTGCGGCAATTGGCCAGCAGAACATCAAACGCCTGATGGCCTATTCGTCCATCGGTCACATGGGCTTTGCGCTTGTCGGCCTTGCAGCCAACAGCCAGGACGGCGTGCGCGGCGTCGCCATCTACATGCTGATCTATCTGGTGATGACGCTCGGCACCTTCGCCTGCATCCTCGCCATGCGCCGCAAGGGCCACATGGTGGAGCAGATCAGCGACCTCGCAGGCCTTGCCCGCAACAACAAGGGCCTTGCCTTCGTGCT
>JBKJRE010000440.1:0-6196 GCA_046594775.1 Rhizobiaceae bacterium
TTCCGCAGCCCGACTCGCCGACGATGGCGACCGTCTCGGATTCGCGCGCCGTGAAGCTGATCGTCTCGTTGGCCTTGACGGTCCGGGCTTCGGCCCCGCCGAATATTTCGTTCGCCGAAACCTTGTAGTATTTCCTGAGGTCGTCGATCTGCAGCACCGGGGCGCCGGGCGTCACCGGCTCCTTTTTCTCGCTGGCGCTTTCAGGCATGGCGTCCCAGTCGATTTCGTTGAAGCGCACGCAACGGCTGAAATGGCCCTCGTGCCCATCGACCGGAATCATCGGGATCTCCGCGGCGTTGCACACGCCCTCGACGAAATGCTGGCAGCGCGGGCCGAAATTGCAACCCTTGGGGCGCTCGTGCGGCAGCGGAAGCTGGCCGGGAATGGCGATCAGCGGGCGCGAATTCTTGTCGGCGCCGGGCAGCGGGATCGAACGGAACAGCCCTTGCGTATAGGGATGCCGCATCCGGTCGAACACATCCTTGATCTTGCCCGTCTCCACCGCCTCGCCTGAATACATCACAGTGATGCGGTCGCAGGTCTCGAGGATCAGGCCGAGATTGTGCGACACGAAGATCATCGACGTGCCGAATTCCTTGCCCAGCCCCTTCACCAGTTCGACGATGCCGGCCTCCACCGTCACGTCGAGCGCCGTCGTCGGCTCGTCGAGCAGCAGCAGCGCCGGCTTCGACAGCAGCGCCATGGCGATGACGATGCGCTGCTGCTGGCCGCCTGACAGCTGGTGCGGAAACGACTTCATCATCCGTTCCGGGTCCGGCAGCTTCACCGCACGTACGGTTTCCAGCGCCCGCTTGTAGGCTTCCGCTTTCGACACCTTCTCGTGGATGATCGGCACCTCCATCAGCTGCTGACCGACCTTCATCGCCGGGTTCAGGCTCGCCATCGGCTCCTGGTAGATCATCGCTATCTTGTTGCCGCGGATCTGCCTCAGCTCTTCATCGGACAGCTCGCCCATGTCCCTGCCCTGGAACTTGATGCGGCCGCCGACGATCTTTCCGATGTTCGACAGGTCGCGCATGATGCCGAGCGACACCGTCGACTTGCCGCAGCCGGATTCGCCGACAATGCCCATGGCCTCGCCGGGCATCACGGTGCACGAGAAATCCATCACCGCCGGAATTTCGCCGCTTCGGGTGAAGAACGAGATCGACAGGTTTTCGATTTCGATGATCGGTTCGGCAGCCTGCGTGGCGGAGGGTTTGACGGCTTCGTTCATGGCTCTCTCCTTGCCGGGTTCATGTGCGGCCAACCAACCCGCCTTAGCGGATTGCGCAATGCCCCGGTGTGCTTCGTCATCCCGGGCGACGGGAGCGCAGCGACCAAGATCCGGGACCCATTGAGCAGCGAGGCCCGAAACGAGTTTGCATGCGCCGCTTCGCCTGGCGCGTTATAACTTTTTCTCTTCCGCGAACGGGCGGTGCCCCACGACGCCTTGGCCAATGGGTCCCGGCTCGGCGCGGCTGACGCCGCTTGGCCGGGATGGCGAAGGGCGAAGTCCGCTCCCATCCTCAATCCTTCATCGACTGCTCGCGCAGTGCATCGGCAAGCAGGTTCAGGCCGAGTACGAAAGACATCAGCGCGATCGTCGGCGGCAGGGCCGGATGGATGAACGAGCGCAGCAGCCGGCTGGCGTCCTTGATGGCCGTGCCCCAGTCCGGGCTTTCGGGCGCCAGTCCGAGCCCGAAATAGCCAAGCGTGCCGAGCAGGATCGTCGTGTAGCCGATGCGCAGGCAGGCATCGACGATCAGCGGCCCGCGTGCATTGGGCAGGATTTCCCACAGCATGATGTACCACGGCGTCTCGCCGCGCGTCTGGGCGGCGGCGACGTAGTCGCGCGTCTTGATATCCATCACCAGGCCGCGCACGATGCGGAACACGCCCGGACTCGACGCGAACACCACCGCCACGAAGATGTTGAGCTGGTTGGGCTTCATCGACACGATGCCCAGCGGGTCGGCGTTGAAGACCAGCCCGATATAGACCCACCCGCCGATCAGCAGCGTCAGGCCGACCAGTATGTAGAGCCGGTCGGGCCGGTTCTTGTAGCGCGTGTAGAACAGCGTCGTGAAGAAGATGATCGGAAACATGAAGAACAGCCCCGCCAGCACGTAGGGAATGGGCGTGTCCATGATGCCCGGCGTCACCAGCAGGTAGAACAGCAGGATGACCGGGAAGGCCAGCACCAGATTGGCGAGGAAGGACAGGATGGAATCCGTGCGCCCGCCATAATAGCCGGCCGGCAGTCCGAGCGTGATGCCGACCATCAGCGCAAAGGCGGTCGCCGCCGGCGCGATGATAAGTACGATCTTGCTGCCGAACACCATGCGGGAAAACACGTCGCGCGCCAGCTTGTCGCCGCCGAACAGATAGACCTGGTCCGTATCGGGAACGACCGCGCCCGGCAGTGCATCCTTCATGACCACAATCTGGCCGAGCGGATCGAACGGCGCGATCGTTCCGGCAAAGATCGCGGTGAACAGCCAGAACAGGCAGATGGACACGCCGGCGATGCCGACGCCCGAGTCGAACAGCTGTCCGTAAAGGCCGAGCCTTTTCTTGAAGGTGAAGCTCGCGCCGAGCACGATGGCCATGGCCACCCACACCGGCCAGAAGCGCGCCAGCACGCCGAGAAAGACCTGGAAGCCCCCGATAAATTCCATCTCCGGCCCCCTACTGAACTCTGATGCGTGGATTGAGATAGGCGTAGCCGACATCCGAGATCAGCTGCGTGACCAGCACGATGAACACCGACACCAGCGAGCAGCCGAGCAGGAGGTCGATGTCATTGTTGCCCGCCGCCTCGACCAGCGTGAAGCCGAAGCCCTGGTAGCGGAACATCACTTCCACGATCACGACGCCGGTCAGCAGCCATGGAAACTGCAGCATGATGACGGTGAACGGCGCGATCAGCGCGTTGCGCAGCGCGTGCTTGATGACGACGCTGGAAAAGCCCAGTCCCTTGAGCCGCGCGGTGCGGATATATTGCTGCGTCATGACCTCGACCATCGAGGCCCGGGTCATGCGCGCGATGTAGCCGATGCCGTAGATCGCCATCGTCATGACCGGCAGCGTGAAATTATAGAAAGTGATGCCCTGGCCCGTGGCGCTTGCCGCCGAGCCGTTGAGCCAGCCGAGCCAGGAGGCGAAGATGACGGTGAAGATGACGCCCGAAACATATTCCGGCGTCGCCGTCGTGGCGATCGCCGCGACCGACAGCGTCCGGTCCGTGCGGGTGCCCTCCCGCATGCCGGCCAGGATTCCGATCAGTAGCGCGATCGGCACCATCGTCATCATCACCCAGAACATCAGGATGCCCGTGGCGCCGAGCGCCGGGAACAGCTTTGCCGCAACCGTCGTCTTGAATTTCGTCGAACAGCCGAAGTCGCCCTGGATCACGCCCGAAAAGCGTGTCTCGGCCGGTTCGTCGCAGAAGCTGAAGCGCGAACTGGCCGCTCCCGTCTCGGCATCGATCTTGGGATATTTCGGCCAGACGCCAAGCCATTGGCCGTAGCGCACGAAGAAGTTCTGGCGGTAGCCGTTCTTGACCAGCCAGCTTTCGATATGCTCGTCGGACGAGCGCATGTCCAGCTGGCTGATGGACAGTTTTCGCAAGTTTGGCTCGAGATTGACCATGAAGAAGACGACCATGGTCAGGCACAGCATGGTGAGGACCATGGTGCCCAGGCGCCGCGTCACGAATGCAAGCATGTTCGTCGTCCCCCTGCCGTTCGGGTTGGGGTCAAGATGACTCCCGAAAGCAGAGAGGGGCCGTTGGGCCCCTCTCGTGTTTCAGTGGAGATCAGGCGTCGCCCAGCCAGACCTTGCCGAAGTCATGCTCGAAGGTCGGGTGCATGCCGTGGTTTTTCACCTCCGGCACGGAGCTGTTGTAGAGCTTGCGCCAGTAAGGCTGGATGATGATGCCGGAGTCCTGCATGATCTTCTCGATATCGGCCATCAGCACCTTGCGCTTCTCGGCGTCGGCGATGGACAGCGCCTCTCCGATCTTGGCGTCGAGATCCGGGTTGGAATAGCCCGCCTCGTTCCAGGCTTCGCCCGTCCGGTACGCAATGGCCAGAACCTGAACGCCCAGCGGACGCATGTTCCAGTTTGTCATCGAGTAAGGATACTTCGTCCAGTCGTTCCAGAAGGTCGAGCCCGGCAGCACCGTCCGCTTGACCTTGAAACCGGCCTCGCGAAGCTGTGCGGCGATGGTGTCGCCGGTGTTCTTGTGCCAGTCCTCGTCAACCGTGATGAGTTCGTGCTCGAAGTCCATCTGACCGGCTTCCGTCATCATTGCCTTGGCCTTCTCGAGGTCGCGGGCGACCTTGGGAAGCTCGGCGTATTCGGGATGGATCGGGCAGACATGGTGGTTTTCGGCCGGCTCGCCCGCATTGCCGTAGCCAAGCTGCAGGACGACCGAATTGTCGACCGCGAGCTGCAGCGCATTGCGCACTTTCTGGTCGTCATAGGGCTTGTTGGCGACATTGGTGCGCGCCACGATGGTCGATGCGGTGACCACTTCGGACGTGCTTGCGCCCACCCCTTCGAGAATCGTCACGTAGTCCGCCGTGGTCTCGTGGTTGGTATGAACCTCGCCGGACTCGTAGGCCGAAACCATCGCCGACGGATCGGTGCCGTAGTCGATGAACTCGACGCCGTCGAGATAGACCTCGCCGTCCCACCACTTGCCGTCCTCGCGGCGCTTGTACACCACCTTCTGGCCGACATCGTAGGACACCAGTTCGAACGGACCGGTGCCGATCGGGTTCTTCACGAAGTCGGCGCCCGTCTCGTCGAAGGAGCGATGCACGATCAGCGCCGGATAGTCGCACAGGCTGGGGATCAGCGCGATGTCGGACTTGGTCAGGCTGAGCTTGACCGTCATGTCGTCAACCTTGGTGACCGAACCCTCGCGCAGCTTGCCGGAGGCTTCGTCCACGATAGTGCCGATACGGCCGGGCATCGAATTGCCTTCGGCGCTCTTTTCGGCCCAGCGCGTGAAGTTGAACACCACGTCGTCGGCATTGAACGTGTCACCATTGGTCCAGACAACGCCCGGACGGATATGCAGCACATATTCGGTCGCGTCGTCATTCACGTCCCAGCTCTCGATGAGGTAGGGCTTGAAGGTGAAGTCGCGGGTGTATTTCACCAGCGGCTCCAGCGTCTGGCGCTCGGCATTGGCGATTTCCGACCAGTCGGCCGTGCGCGGGTCCTTGGGGTCCTTGACCACCATGGCGACCTTGAGGATGCCTCCCTTCTTGGGCTCCTGCGCCAGGGCCTCGGTCGGCGCGGCCAGGCCAAGCATGCCATAGGCCATTGCGGTCGAGGCGCCAAAGACGCTTGCCATGGCCAGGAATTCGCGGCGGTCGACGCCGCCAGCCTTCGCGTCCTCGGCCATCCTTACGATGTGATCCGGTACACGATTGCCGTTGCTCTTGTAGAACGTCATGTAGATCTCCCGTTGTTAGGCTTTCTGCCCATTACAATTCAGCATCCGGGCCGCGATGTCAAAGTGGCCCGAATGAGAATTCGGGCTGGAATGTGCAACGTTGACCGGATTGCGGTGCGCGCGAATGCGACAAACTTGGCGCAAAATTGGTAACCGACCGGGATTCGGACGAATCTTGCCGATCGATTCGAGCTTGACAACAGCGTCCTTTAGGCCTGCACCAAGTGACCTTTGCACGCTAGCCGCCTGGCGCGGCAATTGCCAGTGCCTCAAGCCTTCCTGCCGCGTCCGTTCTGCGCAGGTTCATCGCGAGCCCGCAGAAGTCAGGCGTGAAGCCTGCCCGCAATCAGTATTCGCGCTCGAAGAAAATGCCGCCCTTGGCCTGGCCGTCATCCGTCGCCTGGCCGCGCAGCTTGACGCCGCGACCGACATTCAGATCGATCGTCGCCTTGCCGGACCCGGCCTTGTCGCCTTTCTCGATCGTCACATAGGTGCGGTCGTTGAGATACTTTCCGGCCGACACCGATGTCCCGCCGTCGGCGTTGGTCTTCACGTCAAGATCGTCCACGCCGATGGCGCTGCGCAGTGACTGAAGAAGCGACGTGGAACCGCCCACTCCGGCGAACTGCGCCGCCGCGTCGGCAAGCTGGGCGATCTGCAGCGGCGATAGATTGGACATCGATGTGCCGAAGATCAGCCGCGACAGCACCTCCTCTTCGGGCA
>JBKJRE010000451.1:0-4650 GCA_046594775.1 Rhizobiaceae bacterium
CGGCGCAGACGCCCTGTTCAAAGGCACGCAGGTCGACGGTGTCTATTCAGCCGATCCGAACAAGGATCCTAGCGCTAAGCGCTACGACCGGATCAGCCACGCCGAAGTAATTGCCCAGGGCCTGTCGATCATGGACACGGCTGCGATTGCGCTTGCACGCGAAAACAACATTCCGATAATCGTCTATTCAATCCACGAGCAGGGCGGTTTCGGGGAAATCCTGAGGGGAGGAGGCCGATGCACGGTAGTGGCCGAAGCATAGGCTTGCCCCTTGGACAGAGCATTTCGAGGAGACGAAGACGATGAAAAGCGGGGATTTGGCTGACATTCAGCGGCGCATGGATGGCGCAATCGCAGCGTTCAAACAGGACCTCGCGTCGCTGCGCACGGGTCGGGCGTCGAGCAATCTGCTGGATGCAATCCAGGTGAAAGCCTACGGCACGGACATGCCGCTGAACCAGGTGGCCAATGTGACGGTTCCGGAAGCGCGCATGATATCGGTTTCGGTTTGGGACAAATCCATGGTGAGCGCCGTCGACCGCGCAATTCGCGAGGCCAATCTCGGTTTCAATCCGATCGTCGACGGCACCAACCTGCGCATTCCGCTTCCCGAACTCAACGAGCAGCGGCGCAAGGAACTGGTCAAGATCGCCGGTGGCTACGCCGAAAATGCGCGCGTCGCGATCCGGCACGTACGCCGCGACGGGATGGACTTCCTGAAGAAGTCGGAAAAGGGCGGTGATATAAGCGAAGACGATCATCGCAAGCAGGCCGATAGCGTGCAAAAGCTTACCGATGATACGATCGCTTCCGTCGACAGTCTGCTGACGGCTAAGGAAGCCGAAATCATGCAGGTATAAGGTAGGTCCTCGCGCGGAGAGGGGACGAGAGCAAAGTATGACAACGCCCGAGCATGTCGCGATTATCATGGACGGCAATGGACGCTGGGCGAAAGCGCGCGGTCTGCCGCGTCTCGCAGGTCATCGGGCCGGCGTCGAGGCTCTTCGCAAGACGGTCCGTGCTGCTGCGGACCTCGGGATAACCTGGCTCACGGTCTACGCCTTTTCTTCGGAGAACTGGTCTCGACCGAAGTCCGAAGTGAGCGATCTGATGGGATTGCTGAAACTCTTCATCCGCCGCGACCTCGCCGATCTGCACCAGAATGGCGTCAGAGTGAAGATTATTGGCGAACGCGCGGGGCTGGCGCCGGACATCGGAGCGCTCCTCGACGAGGCCGAAGCCTTGACGGCCAACAATGGCTCGATGAATCTGGTGATCGCTTTCAACTATGGCGGTCGCGACGAGATCGTCCGCGCGGCGCGCAGAATTACCCGGGCAGTCGCTCGCGGTGAACTGCAGGATGAAGCTGTCACGCCCGAGATATTTGCCGAGTACCTCGACACTGCAGGCATTCCTGACCCGGATCTCGTGATTCGCACCAGCGGAGAACTTCGCATGTCGAACTTTCTGCCTTGGCAGGCCGCGTACAGTGAACTTGTTTTCATGCCGTGCTATTGGCCCGATTTCACGTTCGACCACCTTGCCGATGCCCTTGGACAGTACGCCGTGAGGGAACGGCGATTTGGCGGCGTCCTAGAACGCGGCGTCGCCTTGTGAGGGCGTGTGCCTTCAAGCGGTCGCGGCCATGAGCAATCTGCAGCTGCGTGTCATCTCGGCCGTTATCCTGATAGTGGTGGTCGTGGCGTTCACAGTAGTCGGAGGTCTGCCTTTTCGCTGTCTTGCGGCGGCCATTGCCTGCGCCATGTTCTACGAGTGGAGCACGATGTTGCAGGCTGTTTCCGGCAGGCGTCAACAATGGCTGGGTGCGGTGCTCCTGGGCGTGGTGATGGTCGCCCTCATCGCCAAGTTCTCGGCGCTTGCGGTGATGGCCATGCTTATCGTGTCGATTCTTGCCGCTGCACTTCAGGGGCGACTTGATGGGCAGGGGTACTGGATAGCCGGAGGCCTTGCCTATGCCGGGCTCTCCGGCATTTCGCTCAGCCTGCTGCGCGAAGGCGGTCACGCCGGGCTTATCGCCATTCTCTTCCTGTTCGCCGTCGTCTGGGCGACCGATATGCTGGCTTTCTTCGTTGGCCGACGGATTGGCGGGCCGAAGCTAGCGCCGAGCATTTCGCCAGGAAAGACCCGCAGCGGCGCGATCGGAGGCGCGATTGGCGGCGTGGTTGCCGGCCTTACAGTCGTCGCGGTGGCCGGTGCCGGCAGCCTGCAGGTGTTTTTCGTCGTTGCCCTGCTTGTCTCAATCGTGTCGCAGGCAGGCGACCTTTTTGAATCCTGGGTGAAGCGGCGCCACGGGGTCAAGGATTCCGGCAGCCTCATCCCGGGCCATGGCGGCGTGATGGATCGGGTCGACGGGCTTGTGGCGGCGTCGTTCGTCCTCTACTTGATCGGCTGGCTGCTTGAAAACGCCGACAACCCCGCGCAAGGTCTGTTTGGCATCTAGGACCGGCCCGCGCCAAAGTGCCACGGATTCGCCGGCATTGGCATGACATATAAAGGCTCGGTCATGGTTGCGGTGGCAGGCTTGTTAGACCAATCCAGCCAGAATGCGGGCCCTGTGTGGCGCATCGCTTCCATGATTGATCTGAGGGAATGAATTGAGCGAGACACTATCCACCATCTTCAGCACCAATGGCATGCTTATCGGCACGTTGGCTCCGTTTGTTTTCGTCCTGACCGTCGTCGTGTTTGTGCATGAGATGGGGCATTATCTCGTCGGGCGCTGGTGCGGCATTGGTGTCACCGCCTTTTCAATCGGCTTCGGGCCTGAACTTGTCGGCTTTAACGACCGGCACGGAACGCGCTGGAAGCTTTCGGCCATTCCGCTAGGCGGCTACGTCAAATTCGTCGGCGACATGAACGCTACGAGCACACCGGACGCCGCCGAAACGGAAGCTCTAAGCGAGTCCGACAAAAAGATCGCTTTCCACACGCAGCCCATCTGGAAACGCGCCGCAACGGTTGTGGCCGGCCCGGTTTTCAATTTCCTGCTCACCATAGCGGTGTTTGCAGTGATGTTTGCGATCTATGGCCGATCCGTTTCGGAACCGATGGTTGCCGAAGTTCGTCCTGACAGCCCCGCAGCCATCGCGGGTATGGAAAGCGGCGACCGTTTCGTCAGGGTTGACGGACAGAAGGTCGATTCGTTCGCCGACGTCCAGCGACTCGTCTCGGGCCGCGCCGGCGACCCAATCGTTTTCGTGTTGATGCGCGACGGCAAGGAACTCACCGTAACTGCGACGCCGGAAATTTCGGAGCAGAAGGACGCGCTGGGCAACGCCGTGAAGGTCGGGTTGATAGGCGTCGTCAACAACCAGGAATTCGGACAGCCGCGCCAGGTGGAATTCGGCCCTTTGGGGGCGGTCGTCGAAGCGACGCGGGAGACCGGCCACATCATCCTGCGGACCGGACTTTTCCTCAAGCGCTTCGCCTTCGGTCGCGAGGACAAATGCCAGCTTGGGGGGCCGGTCAAGATCGCCGACATGGCCGGCAAGGCCGCACAGCTTGGTTTCGAATGGCTGATCCAACTCGTTGCCATACTGTCTGTCGGGATCGGAATTTTGAACCTGCTGCCGATCCCGCCACTTGATGGAGGCCATCTCGCCTTCTATGCGATCGAGGCGGCGAAGGGGCGTCCGGTCTCGGAACGGGCGATGGATGCGGTATACCGCGTAGGCCTTTTCATGGTGCTCGGTTTTATGGCTTTCGTGTTCTGGAATGATCTGTTTGGCTGCTGAAATCATGAAGGAATCCGCCGTCATCGCTCGATCCATTGAGGCCGCGTTTACCATGAGCGGGGATATGCGTGACGGGAATGCCACGTGCGCTGATTAAGTAAACACAAATTAACCAGAAGCCTTGCGTGTAGGGAGAATCCGGTTATTACGGTGAAGGGAATTTGCCGCGACGTCCGGTTCTCGCCGTGGGGACTTCGAGAGAAGGTTGAATAATTTTATGAAGGCAGCATCTGGGTTTCTAAGCGCCGCTTCGGCGGTTGCATTGTCCGCTGCCCTGGTTGTGCCAGGTGCAGTGGCGTTGCAACTCGCGTCGGTATCTGTGGCCCAGGCAGCGGTTGTGTCGTCGATCGACGTCAGGGGAAATCAGCGCGTCGATGCATCGACGATCCGCAGCTATCTGACGATCAAGACCGGGCGAAACTTTTCAAACGCTGATATCGATGAATCCGTAAAGCGTCTGTTCGGCACAGGCCTCTTCTCGGACGTCAGCGTAAACCAGAGCGGGTCGACACTGGTCGTTCAGGTGAGCGAATACCAGATCGTCAATCAGGTTCTGTTCCAGGGCAACAAGAAGCTGAAGGACGTGGCGCTTTCCGCCGCGGTTCAGATGAAGCCGCGCGGCACATATTCGCCTGACGCTCTTGATGCGGACGCAGAAGCGATCCGGGCTGCCTATTCGCGGATCGGGCGCGATGACGCCACCGTGACGCCCCAGATCGTTGATCTTGGCGAAAACCGCGTAAACGTCGTCTTCAAGATCAACGAGGGCGGCCGGACCAAGATCTCGGCAGTGAATTTCGTCGGCAACAGCGCGTTCAGCAATCGGCGACTCTCCGACGTCATCGCGACCAAGCGATCGTCGCTCCTGTCCTTTGTGCTGCGCGACGACATTTAT
>JBKJRE010000478.1:0-5093 GCA_046594775.1 Rhizobiaceae bacterium
CGGGCTGTGGTTCCGGCGCGGTCGTCTTGTCATGGTCTCTCCTGTTCACGGCATCATGCCGATCTCAGGCAGATATTCCACTTATCCCCGCTGTGCAGATTCCCCGAGCCATCTCTATCATTCCGGTCGCCATGTGGTAGAGATGGTGGCAGTGGAACGCCCATCTGAATCTGTTCATTGGGTTTCTCCACCTATTTGGCGTGCTGCTTGAGCCATCCCTGCATTTTGGCGATTTCGGCTTCCTGAGCGGTGATGATCTGATTGGCCCAAGCCTTGACCTCATCATCCTTGCCGAACTGCAGAACGGCCCGGGCCATGTCGATAGCGCCCCGATGGTGCGGGATCATCGCCTGGACGAAAGCTATATCGGGGTCGCCGGCCTGGACGCCCTGCATCATCGGGCCGTCCATTTTCTTCATGGCCTCCATATAGGCCTTGTTGGCATCGGACATGTTGGCGGTGTTCATCGGCATGCCCTGCATCATCCCGCCTTGCATCATGCCGCCCTGCATCATCGGCATCATCTTCTGCATCATGGGCATCATGGTCTGCATCATCGACATCATCGCCGTGCATTGCTCCGGCATGCTGCCTGGCGTCGATTCCGGGGCCGGCGCCGCCAGGGGAGCTTGGGGGGCCTCGGCGTCTGGGTGGTGCTCATCCGTCTGAGCGAAGGCCGCCCCGGACGCGACCACGAATGCGGCAAGAGTCATCAATCGAAGGTGGGTTTTCATGGCTGTTTCCTTGTCGTTGAAATGACCGGACGGGTGAATTCTGGGCGCGAAGGGCAGCCAGGATTTCCGGTATAGTTGGATTTCGGGATTGCTCGCGGGATAGCGGGTCGATGAGCGCCGCAGGTGCAGACGGACTCAGATACCGATGGCGCGCGGGATCGGGGTGTCAGGCGAAGAAGCGGGGAGGTTGCAGGAGAGCCTCGGGATTCATGCCTGTCCCGAGAAACCAGGAATCGATCCCATATGCGGCGACTGAGGCGCGATCGAGAATCTCGTCCCCATTCGTCAAAGGAACGGCGGCATTGCAGCAACTCGATCCGGTCGAGGACATGCAGTTCGAACTGCATTGCAGCCCACAACCGGCGTGATAGCTCTCCTGGCTTGTTGCTGCCGCGTGAACGCTCGCGCGGTCAGAAGCGTTCGCGGGAAGAGGCGTGCTGTCACCGGCGACGCTGAATCCGACAGCGGCATCAGAACCTTCTACGGCAAGACCGGCGACACTGCTCATCATTGCACCGCCTGCGATCAGGACGATGACGGCAAGCAGGATTTGCAGGTAGGTCAGCCGCAGTTTCATACCGGTAATGTAAATCCTATCACGGGCATTGCCTTGATGTAGATCAAGATCGAAACCCTTGGAGGGCAGTAGGTGTCTAGGTAATCCCTGGACGTTTATGGGGTGTCGCCCTCGACGGTCTGAAACGGCAAACCCCGTGAAATCCGTTCCGCGATCATGCGCTGGGACGGTACACGTTATCGGAGGCCAGCCGGTTGATGCTGCAATCCACCATATACCGTTCCTGGGAACGACCAAGCGAGGCGAGAAGCAGATGAACGTGCTCAACGATCCCGGCTCAGCGGAGGCCAGCCGTTCCATGACAGCTCGGCTCAATCAGAATTGCTTCTGCATTACGCTCGACCGTGCAGCGCTGCGGTCGGCGTTGGATCACGAGGCCGACGATGCGGGCTTTTACGAGGCTTTCAACAAGTCCCGTCCGCATCTGTTTTCCAATGTCTCGGTTTTCCTCTCCAAATCCGTCATCGAGGAGATGCGCGGGATCGTCGATGCCATCGAGGCGGCGACGGAATCGCCGGCCTACCGCGACGCGGTCCTCTCTTGGGCTCCCGGAATCGCGCAGCAGGATTTCGGCCCGACCGGTGCGCTGATGGGCTACGATTTTCACCTCGGTGACGACGGCCCCAGGCTGATCGAGGTGAACACAAACGCTGGCGGGGCATTCCTCAATGCTCTGGTAGCCAAGGCCCAGACGGCCTGCTGCGCGGAAGTTGAGCAAGGTCTGATCGGCGCCAGCTACGAAGATTTCGAAACCGGAGTCGTCGCGATGTTCAAGAGCGAATGGCGGCTCCAGCGCGGCGCCGGTGCGCCGCGAGGAATCGCGATCATTGATGATCAGCCGGAGGAGCAGTATCTCTATCCGGAATTTATTCTTGCCCGGCAGTTGTTGCTGAAGCACGGCATCGATGCTGCGATTGGCGACGCGAGCGAGCTGCACTATGAAGGCGGCAGGCTCCGGCTCGCCGGCGAGGAGATCGACCTCGTGTATAATCGCCTGGTCGATTTCGCGCTGGATCGCCCGGAGCATGCAGCACTCAGAGCGGCGTATCGGGACGGCGCGGTGGTGGTCACGCCCAATCCGCGCAACCACGCGCTTTTTGCGGCCAAGCGCAATCTGACGCTTCTGTCCGATCCGGCGGCGCTGGAAGCCTTCGGCTTTTCTGCAGACATGCGCTTGCGGCTCGCCGCCGTCCCACGGACCCTTCTGGTCACCCCCGACAATGCGGACGCACTTTGGCAATCCCGCAAGGACATGTTCTTTAAGCCGCTCTCCGGCCATGGCAGCAAGGCGGTCTACCGCGGCGACAAGGTAACGAAAGGGGTATGGACCGAGATCGCCCGGGGTTGCTTCGTGGCCCAAGCCTTCGCCGCACCCGGGCAGCGCATGATCGAGATCGATGGCTCACCCGCACCGCGCAAGATGGATGTGCGGCTTTATACGTATGACGGCCACGTTCTGCTCGCGGCGGCACGGCTCTACCAGGGCCAGACCACGAATTTCAGGACGCCGGGCGGCGGCTTTGCGTCGGTGCTGGTGATCTGAACATGAAGGGTTTTTCGATGCTAACGATCAATGGCGGTTCGTCGAGCATCAAGTTCGCCGTGTTTGAGGTGGGCGCGGCCGCCGTCCGGCGGCTGCAGGGCAAGATAGATCGGACAAGCGGGCGCGAGACCACGCTGACCTTCATGGATATGGCCGGCGGCGGGAAGGAGAGCCAGCCGGTCGGCGAGATGGATCACCGGACGGCTGCTAGCTTCCTTCTCGATCGGCTCGACCAGCGCATAGGACTGGCTTCGTTGAAGGCGATCGGTCACCGTGTGGTAAACGGCGGGGCGCGCTACAAGGCGCCGCAACCCGTGACCAGCGAATTGATGGAAGAATTGCGGCGCATCAGCGCCTATGCGCCCGAGCACCTGCCGTCCGAGATAGCGCTGATCGAACTGTGCAGCGCCGGCGCCCCGGCGCCGGCGCAGCTCGCCTGCTTCGACACCGCCTTTCACAAGAACATGCAGAGGGTGGCGAAAATTTCGATGGATGCGGACCACGTCCGCGTTATGGCGACGGATGAAGAATTGACGATCGCCAAGGCGGTCGGGCGCGTCCTGGACCACGCTTCTCACAAGGAACTGCGCACATGAACGAGCCGCTCTCGCCAGATCTCCTCCGGAAGATGCACGCCTACTGGCGGGCTGCCAACTTTCTATCCGTCGGGCAGATTTACCTTTTCAACAACCCGCTGCTCAAGGAGCCACTGCATTTGAAGCACGTGAAGCCACGGCTGCTTGGCCATTGGGGGACGACGCCAGGGCTGAATTTCATTTACGTCCATCTCAACCGGATCATAAAACAGTTTGATCTCGACATGATTTATGTTGCCGGACCCGGACACGGCGGTCCAGGCCTGGTGGCCAACACCTATCTTGAAGGTACGTACAGCGAATTATATCCGGATATTTCCGAGGACGAAGACGGCCTGAAAAAACTGTTCACCCAGTTTTCTTTTCCCGGCGGGATTTCGAGTCATGTTGCGGCCGAGACCCCGGGTTCGATCAACGAGGGCGGCGAACTCGGCTATTCGCTGATGCATGCCTATGGCGCCGTCTTCGACAACCCCGACCTGCTGGTTGCCTGCGTGGTGGGCGACGGCGAGGCCGAGACCGGCGCGCTTGCCACCAGCTGGCATTCGAACAAGTTCCTCAATCCGACCAGAGACGGCGCGGTTCTGCCGATCCTCCATTTGAACGGCTACAAGATCGCGAGCCCGACAATCCTTGCCCGGGTCAGTCATGAGGAACTCGAGGCGCTGTTTCGTGGCTATGGATACAATCCGTATTTCGTCGAAGGCGACGACCCCGACGTACTGCATCAGGTCATGGCCGCAACGCTCGACAAGATCGTCGGCGAAATCCGCCAGATCCAGTCCGACGCCCGGACAAGCGGCTTTAGCACGCGGCCCGCCTGGCCGATGATCGTGCTGCGCACACCGAAAGGATGGACCGGCCCCAAGCAGGTCGACGGCAAGAAGACCGAAGGCTCATGGCGCTCGCACCAGGTTCCGCTGGCAGGTCTGGCCAGCGACCCCGGTCATCTTGCTGTGCTCGATGACTGGCTGCGCAGCTACCGGCCGCAAGAACTGTTCGACGACGCGGGCAGGTTGCTGTCGGAGTTGAGGGACCTCGCGCCCCAAGGCGATCGCCGCATGGGCGCTAACCCGCATGCAAATGGCGGTCTACTCCTGCGCGAGCTGCAAATGCCGAATTTCCGTGACTATGCGCTGGACGTGCCTGCTCCCGGCACGGTCGTCGGCCAGGCGACACGCGTTGCGGGAACATTTTTGCGCGACGTGATGAAGCTCAATATGTCGGAACGCAATTTCCGCGTGTTCGGACCGGACGAAACGGAATCCAACCGGTTATCGGCCCTGTTCGAGGTCACCAGCCGCGCCTTCACCGGCGAGATCGTCGAGGGCGATACGCAACTCGCTCCCGACGGCCGCGTCATGGAGGTCCTTAGTGAGCATCTCTGCCAGGGCTGGCTGGAGGGCTATCTGCTCACCGGACGGCATGGATTTTTCTCCTGCTATGAAGCCTTCATCCACATCGTCGATTCGATGTTCAACCAGCATGCTAAGTGGCTGAAGGTGTGTCGGCAGATCCCGTGGCGCACACCTATTGCGTCGCTCAACATCCTGCTCACGTCGCATGTCTGGCAGCAGGATCACAACGGTTTTTCGCACCAGGACCCGGGTTTCATCGATGTGGTGGCGAACAAGAAATCCGAC
>JBKJRE010000516.1:0-2758 GCA_046594775.1 Rhizobiaceae bacterium
CTCGGATTTCCACCGGGCGGTATCGTCCTGGCTGCGATTTGTCTTCCAGTATAAACTGCAGTCGGCACTTGCGGCGACGTTCTTCGCTCTGGCCGCCGCTGCGGTGTGATGGTGGGCGGTCGCCGCGTATTTCACAGGGTGTTCGATGCCGACCCGTCCACCGAGAACCCATCCTACCTAAATCGCTTGTCGCTGGCGTTCTGGTCGACGCTTCTGCCGACGATGGCGCTGGCCGTTTTTCTGGCCTCGACCATCTTTTTGTTCAATTATTTCAACGTTCTGCGCGGCGATATCGGCATCTTTCTGAACTCTCTGTTCATCGTCATCGGAATGGTCTTCTGCGTCCATCGCCTGGGACGCGCCGTCCTGTCGCCTAACCGCCCCAACTGGCGGCTGCTATCGATTGGTCCGCGCGCGGCGCGGCGGCTGGTTGTTCTGGTGACAGCGATGGCGATTGTCATCGGATTGAACAACTTTCTGTCTGTCGTGAACAACCAGATGGGCTCCCCGCTTTCGCTGACCATAGCGCGCAGTTTCACGGCGGCCCTCATCGTCGGTGCATTGCTTATTCTGATCGGATTGCTCAGGGGAGAGCAAGACACGTGGCGACCCTGGAGAACCTGGCTGCGCTACGCCTCGATCGCCGCCGGTGTAGTGATCATCGTCAGTGCGATGTTCGGCTATATCGGGCTCGCCATGTTCATTTCGCTTCAGATTGTGGTGACAGGGACCATCCTGGTGACCGCCTATATCGGCTTTCTGTCATCGCGCCGTCGGCGCGGAAGGAGGCTTTGCGGAGACTTCGCTCGGCCACTGGCTCGCATCGTCGGGAAGGACGGAAGACTCGACGCTCGATCAACTCGGTCTCGTTGTCAGCCTCGCCATCAACGCGATGATCGTCGTGATATTCGTGCCGCTGATTCTCCTGATGTGGGGGTTTCAGCCCGGCGATATCCAAGCATGGGCCTACAGGCTGGGTTCGGGTTTCACGATCGGAACCTTTGCTTTCTCGCCGATGGGCCTGATTACCGGTATTCTTGTCTTTGCGGTGGGCTATTTCCTGACGCACTGGTTCCAGGGCTGGCTCGACGGCTCGGTCATGGCCAGGGGAAGGGTCGACCCCGGCGTCAGGAACTCGATCAGGACGGTGGTCGGCTATGCCGGCCTTGCGCTGGCCGCGATCATTGCCATCTCCTCCGCCGGTATCGATCTGTCCAATCTGGCGCTGATCGCCGGCGGCCTGTCGCTCGGTATCGGTTTTGGCCTGCAAAATGTCGTCTCGAACTTCGTCTCCGGGCTGATCCTGTTGGCCGAGCGTCCGTTCAAGGCAGGCGACTGGATCGTGGCGGGTCAGTTCTCAGGCACGGTGAAAAAGATCAGCGTGCGGGCCACGGAAATCGAAACATTCCAACGGCAAACCGTCATCCTGCCCAATTCGGATCTGATCAACAGCGCGGTCGCCAACTGGACCCACCGAAATAAGCTCGGTCGGATCAAGATCGCGGTCGGGGTGGCCTATGGGTCAGATGCCAAGCGGGTGCATCAGATTCTGATGGATCTGGCGCTGGAAAATCCGATGGTGCTGAAGAACCCTGCGCCGTTCGTGCTGTTCGGAAACTTCGGCGATTCATCCCTCGACTTCGAATTGCGGGTTTTTCTCGCCGATGTGAACAACAGCGTGATCGTTCAAAATGATCTGCGGTTTGGCATACTGGCGGCATTCGAACGAGAAAACATCGAGATTCCGTTCCCGCAGCGCGATCTGAATATCAAGTCAGGGCAGCCGACAGCCGCTTGGCCAACCGACGATGACATCGCCGAAGCCGAACTGGTCGAGCGACAACGTCGTGCAACGGCCAAGGCTCCGCTTCCGGCCAAGCGCAAACCCCGCTCGCGAAAGCCCGACCCCGAATAGGCCGGCGCGACGTGCAACGTTCAGTTGCCGTTCAGCTGGTTGGTCCTATAGGGTTGCACAAGGTGGAAATCCCCATTCCAACAGAGGCGGTGGCAACACCGGTGCAGCAAATGTTGAGATCAATCGTCGTTTCCGGTGCTCTTCTGTCAGCCATTGTTTCTGCCGGGGCGGCAAGCGCGGTCAATCGTGACAGCGAGCCCCGTACTCTTATCGTCACGGAAGGCGGCAGCAAGTCCGAACTGCCGCTGGCTGCCGGCGAGACGGTGGACTTCTGCCCCAGCGGATGTTTTGTCACCATGCCCAATGGCGATCTGGAAGCCTTGAGCGGCGGGGAGACGGTCGAAATCGTTGGCGGTGTCGGGCGCGTGAAGTAGCGGCGGGCGGGCAACCCGCTCACCCGGGAAGTCTCTCCCGCTGTCTTATTGCGTCTGATCATCGCGCCGAACGGCCTTCAAAATCCGCATCAGCGTGATCGTCGGGCGTCGACTGGCTGCGCTGGTCGCGCGGCTTTCGGGCAATGTCGCAAACAGGCTGCAATCGCCGCACCGCGCCGCCATATAGTCTGCCCGCATCACCACTTCGGAGTCACGGGCAATGGCAGAATTTCCGGCAAGGGCGAAGGTCGTGATCATCGGTCTTGGCGGGATCGTTGGCGCTTCGGTTGCCCACCACCTGATCGAGCGCGGATGGGACGATATTGTCGGGATCGACAAGTCCGGCATCCCGACGGACATCGGCTCGACAGCGCATGCCTCGGATTTCTGTTACACCACCAGCCATGACTTTCTGTCATGCTGGACAACGCTCTACTCGATCGATTTCTACGAGAAGATGGGCCACTAC
>JBKJRE010000557.1:0-19246 GCA_046594775.1 Rhizobiaceae bacterium
GGCAAAGGTGCCGGGGCTCGGACCCCGGTCTGCAAGGCGCGCTGCGCTGCATCTGATCAAGAAGAAGGAGCAGCTGCTTTCGCCACTTGCTTCGGCCATGACCGACGCTCTGGAAAAGGTTCGCATATGCTCGACCTGCGGCAATGTAGATACTGCAGATCCCTGCATGATCTGCACCGACCCGCGACGGGATCCGTCGACCATCATCATTGTCGAGGATGTTGCCGACCTATGGGCGCTGGAGCGGGCGGGTTCGATGAATGCTCTTTTCCACGTCCTTGGCGGTACGCTGTCGCCGCTCGACGGCATCGGCCCCGACCAGCTCAACATTCGGACGCTGGTCGACAGGATTGCTTCGGGCGAAGTCTCCGAGGTCATTATCGCCGTCAACGCGACTGTAGACGGGCAGACAACGGCTCACTATCTGACCGATCAGTTGTCCGGCTTTGCGGTCAAGGTGACCCGCCTCGCGCATGGTGTTCCAGTTGGCGGTGAACTCGACTATCTCGACGACGGTACGCTGTCTGCGGCACTGAAATCGCGCACCGCGTTTTGACACCTACCGGTGAGGATTAGGTCATGCATTTTGGCGCCAACACCTTTTCCACTAACAACTTCCGGCTGATTCTCTGTTTTGGCATTCTGCTCGTCTTCTCAACCGGTCAGGCCGCGGCGGCGAAGATTGATGACCAGTTCCGCGCATGGCTGGCCAATGATCTGTGGCCTGACGCCGAAGCGAACGGGGTATCGAAAGAGACATTCGACGCGGCCTTTTCAGACGTTAAGCCAAATCTGAAGCTGCCGGATCTGGTAATGCCTGGCGAGAAGGAACAGACCCCAAAGGATCAGCATCAGGCAGAGTTCAGGTCGCCGGGCAACTACTTCGCAGAAAAGACAGTCGGCGCAGTCGCGGCCGGCGGCCGATCCCGGGCCAGGAGGTATGCGTCGACGCTTGCTGCACTGGAGAAGCGTTACGGCGTGCCGGCCGGCATCGTACTTGCCATCTGGGGCAGGGAGTCGGGGTTCGGATCGGCGAAAATTCCTTATGATGCCTTTGAAGTGCTGGGCACCAAGGCGTTCCTGGCGACCCGCAAGGAGATGTTTCGCACCGAGGTTCTTGCAGCGCTTGTCATGCTCCAGAAAGACATGGCGACCAGGAAAATGATGAAATCGTCCTGGGCCGGCGCACTCGGACAGCCGCAGTTCATGCCGACCTCATTCCTCAAGCACGCCGTAGAATTCGACGGCAAGGGCAGGCCGGACATATGGAATTCGGAGGCCGATACGCTCGCATCGATCGCCAACTATCTCGCCGACTATGGATGGGTGAAAGGCCGCGATTGGGGCTTCGAGGTGAATGTGCCGGACAATGTCTCGTGTTCGCTCGAAGGTCCTGATCGGGGAAAGAAGATCTCTGAATGGGCATTACTGGGCATTTCCAGATCAGGGGGAAAGCCGTTTCCGAAGCGCGAATCCGTGGCAGAGGGATTCCTGATGATGCCGGCGGGCCGCAACGGGCCGGCGTTTATCGTCACGCCAAATTTCTACGTGCTCAAGGAATACAATGAGAGCGACCTCTACGCATTGTTTATCGGGCATAGTGCCGACCGCATCGCCTACGGCGACCGCACATTCGACGGCAGCTGGGGCAAGGTAGACAGTCTCTACCGATCGGATATCGCCACCATGCAGCGCGGCCTTGAGAAGATTGGCTATGACGTCGGTGGCGCCGACGGATTGCCCGGCTACAAGACCAGGCGCTCCATAGGGGACTGGCAGGCCAGGAATGGCCGGGCGGCCACTTGTTTCCCTGACAGGGAAATCGTCCGCGCCCTGAAATAGTCTTTAGTGGCAGTGGATGGGGATGGCGCCCACAGTATTTCTTCTGCCGGAAATCATTCAGGGCGTCGCGATCACCCGAAATAGCTATGATTTCAGGCTGCGCGAAGAAGTTCGCGATGCGCCTCAGCAAGGATTTCGAAGGAGCGCAGACGGGCCTTCGGATCGAAGATTTGCGCGGTCACCATCAGTTCGTCGGCGCCTGTGCGTTCTATGAAGGCGTTGAGCCCCTTCTTCACGGTCGAGGGAGCGCCGACGACTGCGCAGGACAGCGCTTGGTCGAGCATCGACTTTGCGACGGGATCTAGGCTGTTGACATAGTTTTTGACCGGCGCCGGCAGCTTGCCAGGACGCCCCGACCGCAGATTCACGAATGCCTGCTGGAGCGAAGAGAACAACAAGTGCGCCTCGTCATCCGTGTCGGCCGCAAATACGTTGAGGCCAAGCATCAGATTTGGTTTGGACAACCGCTCGGATGGTTGAAATCGCGACCGGTATATATCGATAGCGTGCTCCATGTCGGCTGGCGCAAAGTGTGAAGCGAAGGCGTATGGCAAGCCCAGAATTGCAGCAAGCTGTGCGCCATAGGTGCTTGAGCCCAGAATCCAGACCTCGACATCCTGTCCCTCACCGGGAACCGCCTGAACGCGTTGTCCAGGCTCCGTCGGTGCGAAATAGTTCATAAGCTCTACGACGTCCTGCGGAAAATTATCGGCCCCGGCTTCGAGATTTCGACGCAGAGCCCTTGCCGTCATCATGTCCGTGCCTGGCGCGCGGCCAAGGCCGAGATCGACGCGGCCAGGATGCAGCGCTGCGAGCGTGCCGAACTGTTCTGCGATAACCAGCGGTGCATGGTTGGGGAGCATCACGCCGCCAGCGCCTACGCGAATGGTCGAGGTTCCAGCCGCCACATGCGCGATCACCACCGAGGTCGCCGCACTCGCAATGCCCGGCATGTTGTGATGCTCGGCGAGCCAGTACCGCTCATAGCCGAGCATTTCGGCATGTTGCGCAAGTTGCAGCGTGTTCTTCAACGACTGGGCGACATTACTGCCTTCTGCGACAGGCGCCAGATCAAGTACGGACAGGGATGTCATCGGCGTGCTTTCAGCATGGGCCTCGCATATAGGTCACGTGAGATACATAGCCCCGCCATCAGGTTGCGACCGGCCCCACACCTCATTCCGCCTCGATCTCTGCGATTTCCGGTTCCTGTGCCGCCAGAAAATTTCCGACATGGCGCCAGCTCTCGAAATGATCGCAAAACACCTTGATGATAACAAGGATCGGAACCGCAATCAGGGCCCCGACGAAGCCCCAAAGCCAGGACCAGAAGGCAACGGCAATGAAAATGGCGACAGCGTTTATCTCAAGCCGCCGCCCGACGATCAGGGGTGTAACAAACTGCCCTTCGAGGATGTTGCAGACTAGGACGTAAACGGGCGCCAGAATTGCATAGGAAAGCGTATCGAAACTGATCAGGGAAATCGCTGCCACCAGAACAATTGTTGTCAGCGCGCCCACGTAGGGAAGGAAGTTGAGGGCCGTTGCTGCAGCACCCCAAACAAGAGGATTAGGCATCCCCAGAATCCAGAGTCCGGTGGCGACGGCCGCCCCCAGGCCTGCATTTATCAGCCCAACGGTCAGCAAGTAGCGGGATATTTCCCGTTCCACATCATAGACGAGCCGAAGCGCCCGCTTTTTCTCGCTCATCTTGGCGAATGACTGGACAGTTTTCTCGTAGAACATCGTGCCGGAGGCAAGTAGGAACAGCGATAGCACGAACGTTATTGCGGCCGTGGTTCCTGCGGATAGCAAATTGCCCGCGGCCGTCGAAAGGATCCCGGGTTGCGCGACGACAACCTTCTGAACGCCTGGGTCCTGCGCAACTTCGGCTGCCTTGTCCACCTGCTTTGAAACCTCCACGACCTGGTCGAAGGGATGTCGTAACTCGGTGACGCGGTCGGCAATCTGCCTGCCGATCGTCGGGGCTCGATTTGCAAGGTCGAGAATCGGGCCAGAAAGAAAATAGCCCACGCTGGCAAGAAAGAGGACCGATAGGAGCACCAGCAGGGTAGCCGACAACGGCTCCGGGACGCCATGCTTCTTCAGATATCTGACGATCGGGGTCAGCATGAGCGACAGCAGAAACGCCAGGATCACCGGCATGAAAAAGTCACGCGCAAAATACAGGGCGTAAACCGCCATGAAAATGAAAATGCCAATCATGAGTGAACGCATCAGGCGGGTATCGGAAACACGCGTGTTTATCTTTTCCGGCACTAACGCCCCGGAAACAGGCTTCTCGATGTTCATGGCTTCCCTCCCCGGTCCCATGGCTAACGATGAGGCACGGGACTTGGGCACGCAACGCACGATAAAGCGGAAGGTTCCGGCAGATGTCCGGTCAGGCTGCCGGCCGTGGATCCGCACGCGTTTTCAAGACTTCCTTTCGTACGATTGGCGCGACCCTGGTCCCGTACAGTTCTATGGCTTTCATGATCTTGTGGTGTGGCATGATGCCGATTGCCATTTGTAGGAGAAGCCGGTCGTTTCGGAAGATCAGATGCTGGGCGACGATCTTTTCCGCCACCTGCTCAGGATTGCCGACAAACAGCGCGCCGCTTGGCAATCGCGCCTGGTCGAAATGGGCACGGCTCGTCGGACCCCAGCCGCGTTCGCGGCCGATCCGATTCATGACCTCCGCTTGCGGGCCATAAAAGTCATCTGCGGCCTGCGCGGTGGTTTCTGCGACGAATCCATGAACGTTGAGGCTGGTGGCAAGCTGTTCTGGATCGTGCCCGGCGCGCCCTGCGGTATGCCGGTACAACTCAAACAGGGGAGCAAACCGGTGCGGTTCACCGCCGATGATAGCGAGCGCCAGCGGCAGGCCGAGCGTTGCTGCGCGGGCCACCGATTGCGGCGTACCGCCAACTGCGATCCAGATTGGCAAGTGTTCCTGATAGGGGCGGGGATAGACGCCCCGATTGTTGATTGGCGCGCGCAGCCTACCCGACCATGTCACCTTCACGCTTTCGCGCAGCTTCAGCAGAAGGTCGAGTTTTTCCGAAAACAGCTCGTCATAGTCCTCAAGATCGTAACCGAACAACGGAAACGACTCGATGAATGAACCGCGTCCGGCCATGATCTCTGCACGACCGGATGACAACTGGTCGAGTGTCGAAAATTGCTGGAAGACGCGTACCGGGTCATCCGACGAGAGAACGCTCACAGCGCTTGTCAGCCTTATTCTTTTTGTATGCTCAGCCGCAGCAGCCAGTGCGACGACAGGGGCGGAGGCTGCATAGTCCGGCCGGTGATGTTCCCCGAGCCCGAAGACATCGAGACCGACCTGATCGGCAAGTGTAATCTCCTCGATCAAGTTTCGCAGGCGCTCGTGCGGACCGACCGCATTTGGTCCGGGCCCGGTACTGACGTCTGCAAACGTGTAAAGACCTAGTTCCATCGCCCGTTCGCAAAATTTCACCACAAACAGTTAAACTTCACAACCAGGCACCGCCATACGCCCAATTGTGAACAGTCAATATATGAGAATGGACCGCTAGAACCGCCCTCTTGTGATCGCTCACTCTGGCCGAGCGAGTCATTTTAGGGGAAACGCGGCGTTTCTTGCTTGATCTCTGGCCGGTCGCGCGTATGTAAGCGGCGCGAGATGACTTCAGGGATATAAAATTGGCGATCTACCGAGAAAAAGATATATTTGAGCGCCGCAATGCGGCGAACGACGCGAAGAAGGCATTGCTGGAACGCTTCAAGGCCAAGCCGGCCCCCGATGATCCTGCTGTTCTGGCCAAGAAGGCCGAGCGTCAGGCTATCATCGCGGCGCGCGAACAGCGGGCAGTGGCGAAAGAGATGCAGCGACAGGAAAAGCTTGCGCGCGAAATCGCGGAACGCGCCGAGAGGCAGGCCGCCGAGGAAGCCGCCCGACTGGCGGCGGAAGAAGCCGCTCAAGCCGAAGCAAAGGCTCGAGAGGCTGAAGAAAATGAGCGCATCTCGCGACTTCTAGGCGACGAGGCTGAACGCAAGGCGAAGCGTGACGCACGCTATGCGGCCCGCAAATCGCGCAAGCGCTGAATCGTTCTCCTTCACAAATTGTCGGCCCGACGAGCATACGCCTGATGCTCGTCGCAGATAGCGGTGAAGGCTCTTGGCGCCATGCCGCCTGCCGGGCAGATTTGTTGCAAGCCCGGCCGATGGCCCGGGGTTTGGCTATTTCTTTTCCTTCAGCCGGGTAGCCGCAACGGGCGCTGCCTTCAGGGCGGGCGCTGCAGCCGGTTTCTTGGCGTCCTTTTTCGGTTTGCGCGCTTCCTTGTTGCTCTTCATCTGACCCTTGGCCATGATTCGTTCCTCCGGGTTGCGGGATGCGGATTGAACCAAGTCTACGGGGCGAGGGCAAGAGATCTTCCAGGCTTTATGGGCCTACCCTCGACGGCAGCGCATGCCGGTCGTGTTTCCCTGTTGTGGATCGGGCCTCGTCAATCGGTCGCTCCCGTGCAATGTTCACGCGCCTGCAACCTTCTCCGGTGCTATTGCCGGATTCAAGAGCTGGCAACCAGGAGCAAGATGCGAATTTCTGTAGGCTGCGAGATGAGCTTTGACTTCCCGCAAGCCACGCCGATGATTGCGATGCTGAACGTTCACTATTCGCGCACCTCGGACTTGGAGCGGCCCGATTTTCTGGTCTCCGATCCTCCGGTGCCGATCGAAAGCTACCGGGACAGTTTTGGCAATTGGTGCAATCGATTCGTCGCCACGCCCGGCCGCTTCACACTAGGCACGGATTCGGTGATCCGCGATCCCGGCACGTTTGAAGTGTTCGACACGACCGCATTCCAGCACGATGTCGAACATCTTCCGGCAGAAACCCTGCTGTTCTTGTTGCCGAGCCGCTACTGCGAGAGCGATGTGCTGTCGAGCGAGGCTTGGCGCCTGTTCGGTCACACACCCTTGGGGATACCCCGTGTTCAGGCCGTCTGCGATTTCGTTCACAACCATCTCGTCTTCAACTATGGCCTTGCGCGTCCCACAAGGACAGCTGCCGAAGCCTATCGGGAGCAGAGCGGAGTATGCCGCGACTTCGCCCACCTGGCCGTTACGTTTTGCCGTGCGCTGAACATTCCGACCCGCTATTGCACGGGCTACATAAGCGATATCGGTTTGCCCAAGCCCTGGGCCGACATGGACTTTGCCGCCTGGATGGAAGTTTATCTTGGCGGACGATGGCACGTGTTTGACCCGCGCAACAATGGCCCTCGCATAGGACGCATTCTCATCGCATACGGCCGCGATGCGGCGGACGTGCCGCTGACGCATATTTTCGGTCCAGGCATTCTGTCGGTGTTCAAGGTCTGGACGGATGAAATCGCCGGTTAGGGCAACCTTTTCGGCGCTCCGGCCTTTTCGATGAAGGAGCGTCCGAGATAATTGGCGTCATAGAAGAAGAGGACTCTTCCACATGGCGGGGCATGCCGGTTCCAAGATTGTTATCTATGCCGCCATAGCGGGCAATCTGCTCATTGCCCTCACCAAGTTCGTTGCCGCCGTGATAACCGGCAGTTCCGCTATGCTGTCGGAGGGCGTCCATTCGCTGGTTGATACCGGGAACGGATTGCTGCTCCTCTACGGGCTGAAGCGAGCAGCGCGCCCTGCGGACGTGACCCATCCGCTTGGCCACGGCAGGGAGCTCTATTTCTGGAGCTTCATCGTCGCGCTGCTGATATTCGCGCTTGGTGCCGGCGTTGCTTTCTACGAGGGAGTGCTCCACATCCTCCATCCACAGCCCGTCCGAAACCCTTCGGTGAACTACATCGTTCTTGGCGTGTCATTTGTCTTCGAGAGTGTGACTTGGTGGATCGCGTTCAAGGAATTCCGGGCCTACAAGGGTCGTCTCGGTTGGATCGAGGCGGTTCGTCTCAGTAAGGACCCCAGCGTCTACACCATCCTTTTCGAGGATAGCGCCGCTTTGCTAGGCTTGGCCTTTGCGTTTACCGGCGTCTTGGCCGCGGATCTTCTGGGCATTCCCGAACTCGATGGCGTGGCGTCGATCGGAATCAGCCTGATCCTCGGTTCGACGGCGATATTTCTGGCCCGGGAGAGCAAGGGACTTCTGATCGGCGAATCGGCGATGCCGCATGTCGAGCGGAAGCTGCTCGAGATAGCGCAGCGGGATCCTGCGGTTCAGAAAGCCAACGGTGTCCTCACCACCCATATGGGACCCGAATCGATTGTCGCCGGTCTGAGCGTCGAATTCGAGGATCATATGACCGCCCCGGAAATCGAGGACTGCGTTGAGCGAATCGAGGCTCAGTTGCACAGCCAGCTTCCCGAGGTCATGGCGCTTTTTGTCAAGCCGCAGACCACGGGCGGATGGGAACGCCGTCGTCGCATGATCAAGGAGCAGTCCGAACCTGGATCGTCGCATAGTAGCCCGCCCGTACCGTAAGGGGCAGCGGACCCGGCCTTATAGCGGCCGATCGAAGTCGAACTGCAGGTTCTGACCCCTAGAGCGACTCGTCGACGACCCGCAGCTTGAGTTGGCTGCTGCTTGAAACGGCATTGTCATGGCGGGGGTCAGTGCTCCTTGTATCCTCGAGTTCAGGCGGAGAGTTCCCGAACTCCAGCGCCTCGATCTTTTGCCCCCGCTTGGTGACTTTATTTGACGACACCAGGATGTCGTCAATGTCCCTTGATGCCTGCCCGAAATGGGTCTGCAACTTGCGCACACGATCATCAAGTCGACCCAGATCCTCCATAAGACGCACAACTTCACCTTGAATGAGATGCGCCTGCTCCCGCATCCGCGCATCCTTGAGAATAGCCTGGATGACCTGGATGGAAAGCATCAGCAGCGAGGGCGAAACGATGACAACCCGTGCACGGTGCGCCTTGTGAACGATCGCCTCGAAGTTTTCATGTATCTCGGCGAAGATCGATTCAGACGGCACGAACATGAACGCTGTATCCTGCGTTTCGCCCAAGATGAGGTATTTTTCAGAAATTGCCTTGAGGTGAACATCAATGTCGCGGCGGAAAGCCTGCGCGGCCAGCTTGGGCTGCTCTTCGGGATTTTCAAGCTCGCCCGCCGATCGGATGGCATTCCAGGCCTCCAGGGGAAATTTGGCGTCGATAACCAGTGAGGGAGAGTCGTTCGGCATCCGGATCAGACAGTCGGGCCGGTTGCCGTTCGATAACGTCGCCTGGAACTCGTAAGCGCCTTGCGGCAACCCGTCGGCAATGATCGCCTCCATGCGCGATTGCCCGAAGGCGCCGCGCGTCTGCTTGTTGGAAAGGATTGCCTGCAGCTGAACGACCTGGCCGGCGAGCGACTGAATATTGTTCTGCGCCGTGTCGATGACTGCAAGCCGCTCCTGCAGTTTGGCCAGGCTCTCATGCGTGGATTTCGTCTGCTCGGTCATGGTCTGTCCAAGGCGTCCGGTCATTGCGTCGAGGCGCTGGCCGATCGATTGCGTCAACTCGGCCTGCCTGGCACCAAACACATCGGCGACGGCGCCGAGCCTTCCCTGCATTTCGGCCTGGGACTGCAAGATGCCGTCCATGCGTGCCTGGGCATCGCGGGCAAGCTCGGTGGCTTCGGCTGCCGCCGTTGATCGCGCTCTTGACGCGCGCCAGAGCGCCACGCCAAGCAAGATGAGAAGCCCAAGCAGAAATATCGCGGCGAACGCCAGCGTCTGGCTCAGGGTAATGACGGTTGCTCCAAGGCGGACAATAGGCTCGGCGAGCAAGGCGGAAAGATCATTCATGCCGCCAACATAGCCGATTCGGCAGCTTTGCGCAGATCAAAACAGGAACGAATGGCTGCGAGCCCGGTTGACGCGTTTCGCCGGACATCCTAGTTGAGGAAAATGCCGATCAAGCCCCTCATCATACTACCAGATCCCGTGCTGCGTACCGTCTCGAAGTCTGTCGAGCGGGTTGACGCGCCGCTGCTCAAGCTTGCCGACGAAATGCTCGGAACGATGTACGACGCGCCGGGCATCGGTCTTGCGGCGATCCAGGTGGGCGAGCCGCTGCGCATGCTGGTCATCGATCTGGCCAAGGAGGATGATCCGGCTGCCCCCCAATTGTTTATCAATCCCGAGATTCTCGGCACCAGCCAAGACCGTTCGATTTACGAGGAGGGCTGCCTTTCTATCCCGGATTACTACGCCGAAGTCGAGAGACCGGCCACGGTTCGCGTCAGGTATCTCGATCGCGATGCGAAGCTGCAGGAAATTGATGCGGATGGTTTGCTTGCGACATGCCTGCAGCATGAAATCGACCATCTCGATGGCGTGCTTTTTATCGACCATATCTCCAAGCTGAAGCGCGACATGGTGGTGAAGAAGTTCAAGAAGCTGGCGCGAGATCGTCAGCCGGCCAGGATGGTCGGGTAGCGCGTTCGCGCCAGTCCGGAAGGCTTGCCATGTCGCTTCGCACCATCTTCATGGGCACGCCGGAATTTTCAGTGCCCACGCTTGAGGCCTTGGTCGCGGCCGGACATCGGTTGCTCGCGGTCTATACACAGCCGCCACGCCCGGCAGGCCGGCGCGGTCTTGATCTGACGCCATCGCCTGTCCAGAAAGCTGCCGAACGTCTTGGTATCCTGGTCAGGTCGCCTTCGACGTTGCGAAACGAAGCTGAACTGGCGGCTATTGCCGACTTGCAAGCCGATGTTGCGGTCGTTGTCGCCTATGGCCTGCTCTTGCCTCTCGAGGTGCTCAAGGCGACTCGTCTTGGAGCCTATAACGGCCATGCGTCGCTGCTGCCGCGGTGGCGCGGGGCCGCACCTATCCAACGTGCGATCATGGCGGGCGACACCGAAACCGGCATGATGATCATGAAGATGGAACAGGGGCTCGATACGGGTCCTGTCGCAATCGCGCAACGTATCGCCATTGGTCCGACCGAAACGGCTGGCGAGCTACACGATCGATTGATGCCTGTCGGCGCTCGGCTCATGGTGGAAGCGCTGGCAATGCTTGAAGCAGGGGCTCTTCCACTGACGCCACAGACTGAGGAAGGCGCGGTGTATGCAACGAAGATCAGCAAAGCCGAGACCAGAATTGACTGGAGGCTGTCAGCTGACGTGGTTCACAATCATGTCCGCGGCCTGTCGCCTTTCCCGGGAGCCTGGTGCGAGTTCGAAACAGGCGGTCGCCGCGAACGACTAAAAATCCTGCGCACCGCGCCGGGTCATGGCCAAGGTAAGGCAGGCGAAATACTCGACGGGTTGCCGACGGTGGCTTGTGGAGAAGGGGCGGTATGCCTAGTTGAAGTGCAGCGCGCAGGTGGCAAACCGGTTAGGGCTGATGAGTTCCTTCGCGGAGCGATGTTGGATCAGGGAATGAAATTGCGATGAGCATGATGTCAATCAGGGCTGCGACGCCACGGGACCGCGATGCGATCCGTCTCGTCGAGGAACACGCCTTCGGCCAGCAGGCCGAATCCGGTTTGGTCGATGCGCTTGTCAGCCAGGGCGATGCCGTTATCGAACTTGTCGCCGAGGAAGAAGGGCATGTCGTTGGTCACATCCTGTTTTCCCGCCTCTACGTTTCCGCTGGCGGAGAGGACTACCCTGCGGTGGCGCTGGCGCCGTTGGCTGTAGAGCCGTCCATGCATGGCTCCGGTATTGGTGGCGCACTGGTTCGCGAGGCTCATGTGCGGCTCAGGCAGGCCGGCGAAACGCTTTGTATCGTACTCGGCGAACCGGCCTACTACGGTCGCTTCGGCTATACGCATGAGAGGGCGGCGGGTTTTGAAAGCGACTATCAGTGTGAGGCGCTGCAGGCGCTGTCCTGGAACGAGGCGCCCGAAACGGGCAGGCTGGTTTACGCCACTGCCTTCGGCGCCGAACTGGCGGCCTAAGCGACTGGATGCCGCGTTATCGCCTCGACATCGAGTATGATGGTACACCTTATGCCGGCTGGCAGCGGCAGACCGGGCAACCTTCGGTCCAGCAGGCGATAGAACAGGCCGTATCCGGGTTTTGTGGCGAGGCGGTGTCGCTCCGCGGGGCCGGCCGCACCGATGCAGGCGTGCATGCAGCCGGTCAGGTCGCGCATCTGGACCTGGTCAGGGAGTGGCCTGCCGATACGGTGCGCGACGCCACCAACGCGCATCTCAGGATGGCGGCTCAATCGGTAAGCATTTTGTCGGCAGCGCTTGTGTCCGCCGAGTTCGATGCGCGCTTCTCGGCGACGGCGCGGCACTACCTCTACCGTATACTAAACCGTCGCGCATCGCCGGCGCTGGAAAAGAACTGGGTCTGGTGGGTCGCGACCGGGCTTTCTGCAGAAGCTATGAATATAGCGGCGCAAAGGCTGGTCGGAAGACATGACTTTACGACTTTCAGATCGGTGCAATGTCAGGCCAACAGTCCGGTAAGGACGCTGGACCGGCTAGATGTCTGTCAAAGCGGTGACATCATCGAGATAAAGGCCACAGCCCGGTCTTTCCTGCACAACCAGGTCCGTTCGATGGTGGGTACGTTGAAACGGGTCGGCGAAGGGGCATGGACGGCAGAGGATGTCAGCGCCGCGCTCGACGCCAGGAACAGATCGGCATGCGGCGCGGTGGCGCCGCCGGGCGGTCTTTACCTGATGAGCGTGGACTATCCGCCCGGCAGTTGAGCCAGCCTGTCCAGTCCGAGCATCGTCTGCAGAAGGAACAGGACCGCCATCGATGCAATCAGCATTCCTGAAAAGACGGCAGACGCGACAGCGGGACCTCTTGCGACGGCAATGTTGGTCAGCCGCCAGGTCAGCACCATGGAAATGGCGAACAGCACGAGCGACAGAAGCGACGCGGCGTCCACTGCCGCCGGATAGGCCAGCCGCAGCAAGGGAGCGGGCACCATCAACCAGACCGTCACAGCAGACGCCCAGTTGCTGGCAATGACAATCGGTACGAATCGATTTGCTATAGGAGTCTTCGCAATGATCAGGGCCAGGAGCACCAGGGGCCCCGTCCAGGCAGCCAGGTCGATGAATGCGATCCGCAGCAGAATCGAGAGCCGGTTGCCCATGCCGCCCGTCGCCTGATCAAGATCATTGGCAAGGCCGACCCAACCGACCATCAATGCGGGCAGGGCGACAACTATGGCGAAGAAGGAGTTCCAGAAGCCGTCGGCGGATAGGTCGAGCATGCGCAGACCGTCCGCCCGCCCGAGCATCATCCTCGTCGCACCGGTGAGATACTGCTGTACGTCCTCGAATGAGGGCATGTCGTTCTACCCGAACCAGTCCTCGAGGAAGCGCTGATAGATCTGCGTCAGCATCTCCAGTTCCGCTATCGGAACGCGCTCGTCGACCATGTGCATGGTCTTGCCCACGAGGCCGAACTCGACCACGGGGCAGAAATCCTTGATGAAGCGGGCGTCAGAGGTTCCCCCTGACGTCGAAAGCGTCGGCTTGCGGCCCGTGACCCCCTCTACCGATCCGCTCAACGTGCTGATCAGCTTATCGTTGCTGGTCAGGAACACTTCGCTCGGACGATCCCGCCATGAAATCTCATAGCCGACCGGTTCCTGTCGCCCTGAGCGATATTTCACCCGCCGGCTGGCCTCGGCGATCCTGTCGCCTATGTCAGCCCGGATCGTTTCGGCCGTCCATTTGTCATTGAAGCGCACATTGAATAGGGCGGTCGCCTTGGCGGCAATGACGTTTGTCGCGGTATTGCCGACATCCACCGAGGTGATCTCCAGGTTTGTCGGTTGAAAATTCCCTGTCCCACAGTCGAACTCCGGCTGCAGCAGCGCCTCGATCAGCATCAGCAGGCCGCGAATGGGATTGTCCGCAAGATGCGGATAGGCGACGTGGCCCTGCCGGCCGATGACGGTGACGGAACCGGAAACGGAGCCGCGGCGTCCGATCTTTATCATGTCGCCCAACGCGTCGGGGTTGGTCGGTTCCCCGACGATGGCTGCGTCCCAGCTTTCGCCCTTCGCGTGGGCCCAGTCGAGCAATTTTGTCGTCCCGTTGATGCCCGGGCCCTCTTCGTCGCCGGTAATGAGGAAGGACAACGATCCGCCCAATGAGCCGTTTGCCTCGATATGCCGGGCGACGGCTGCGACGAAGCAGGCGATGCCGCCTTTCATATCGACTGCTCCTCGGCCGTACATCTCGCCGCCTTCGATCTCGGCGGCAAACGGCGGATGCGTCCAGGCAGCCTCGTCGCCAACAGGCACGACATCCGTATGACCGGCAAACATCAGGTGCGGGCCGTTGCCGGAAAGACGCGCGTAAAGGTTCTGGATATCGGGTGTACCCGGATCCGAGAATGTCGGCCTTTCTACCGTGAAGCCGAGCGGTTGCAGCATTTGCTCCATGGCGGTCAGGGCGCCACCCTCTTCCGGTGTCACCGATGCGCACCGGATAAGCGCCGCGAGGTTTGCTGCAGGATCGACAGGAAGCTTCATGAGGCCGGGATAATCCAAACCTCGCAGGATGTCACGAGCATCGGGTGCGGGCTCACCGTCGAGAGGGTTTTGGTCTATCCGCGAGCTTGGCATTCTGGATTGTTGTGATCGTCTGCCAGATGTTACGGGTCGAGCTTGCGGTATCGCAGGATCGTGCTGCAGGATGTCGGCCAGTTCACCTCAGGCGGTCCCCGCTGGGCCATTGAGACGGTCGCCGTATTGGTTCGGGCCCGGATTGCCGGCGATCAGGCAGAGCGCGACAAACGCGATGATTGACACCGCGGGAATAAACAGCGCGGCGGCGAGAATCCCTGGACGCCCTATATCGTGCAGCCGCTTGACGCTGAGAGCCACGTTGGACCAAAGGGAAACGATCACCACCAGCCAGAAGGCAACCGCCCATAGCTGTCCCTCGGTGCTGTTTTCGGGAACGAGCGTGAAACGGTAAAGCAGGAAAGCCTGCACAATCGCTAGAAGCAATCCGGCAAGAAAATAGGCCGCGCGGCTAACTCGGCCCGAAAATCGAAAGAATAGCCAGAAAAGCTGTTGTCTGTCAGGCAAGGGCATATGGTCCGAATATGTTCATGTCCTTGTTCCCTTCAAGAATGCCAGGCTCGACAAGGATCCAGATTTTCCCGCCGACGGCACGGTGCGCAAGTTCGGACAAAAGATCAATCTCTCAACAGTTCGTTGATTGAGGTCTTGGACCGCGTCTGGGCATCGACGCGCTTGACGATGACGGCACAGTAGAGGCCAGGTCCTGGCTCGCCGTTCGGAAATGGCTTTCCCGGCAGTGAGCCGGCGACCACAACCGAGTTCGCTGGAACTTCGCCATAGGTGATTTCGCCCGTGGCGCGATCGACGATCTTGGTCGACTTGCCGATGAAAACGCCCATGCCCAGCACCGAGCCTTCGCGCACGATGCATCCTTCGACAACCTCCGACCGTGCGCCGATAAAGCAATTATCCTCGATGATTGTCGGTCCGGCCTGCATGGGCTCCAGCACGCCGCCTATGCCGACGCCTCCCGAAAGATGCACATTCTTGCCGATCTGGGCGCAGGAACCCACCGAGGCCCAGGTATCCACCATGGTGCCGCTATCGACATAGGCGCCTAGGTTTACGAAAGAGGGCATCAGGATGACGCCAGGCGCCACATAGGCTGAGCGGCGAACAACAGATGACGGCACGGCGCGCAGGCCTGCTTTCTCGAATTCGGCCGCGCCCCATCCGGCGAACTTTGACGGCACCTTGTCCCACCATGCGGCATCTCCCGGGCCACCCCGGATGATGTCCATCGGATTGAGCCGGAACGAAAGAAGGACCGCCTTCTTCAGCCACTGGTTGACCTTCCAGCTTCCGTCTGCTGTCCGCTCTGCGACCCGCTCTTGGCCCCGGTCTAGGAGGTCAAGCGCCGTGAGCACCGCCTCGCGCGTCTCGCCCTGGGTCGTCGTTGAAATGGAGTCACGATCGTCGAAGGCCTTCTCGATTATGGCTTCGAGGTTTGCCAGGTTCGGCTTCGACATCAATCTGCTCCATTATACACGCTGTTAAGCCGGGGGCCGTTAAGCTGGCTCGAAATCGCGCGGACCCTATGACAAGCCACTGGGGGGGTCAATCGCGCCCGTGCCCGGGGCGGCACGGATAGTATGAATGGGGAAAAGCATGAAACCTGAAGACCATACGGGGTGGACGCCCCTGCCGCATTCGGACGAGGATCTGGAACACGCAAGGGGCGTGCCCGAGACCCCGCAGACGGTCGCGCCCACCTACAGGCTTGCCTGGAACGATCCCGATTTCATGACTCGGCGCGAGTTGCGTGCCGTGCGTCTTCAGCTTGAATTGCTAAAGCCTGAAATGATCCTTGCCGAACGGGGAATCCGCTCAACCGTCATCCTGTTTGGCGGTGCGCGACTGCCGGAGCCCGGCGGCGCTGCCTGGGCCGCAAAGAACGACACGCAGAAGAAGAACCTTGAGGCCAACAGCCAGTATTACGAGCAGGCGCGCCTTTTCGCCAGGCTGTGCTCCCGGCAGTCGGCGCTGTCCTACTACCGCGAATTCGTCGTGGTAACCGGTGGCGGGCCGGGCGTCATGGAAGCCGGAAACCGCGGCGCCCACGATGTTGGAGCGCCGTCCATCGGGCTCAACATTGTTCTGCCGCACGAACAGGCTCCAAACCCCTACGTGACGCCGGAATTATGCTTCAATTTCCACTATTTCGCCATTCGCAAGATGCATTTCGTCATGCGCGCCAAGGCGGTGGC
Source organism: Rhizobiaceae bacterium (assembly GCA_046594775.1). Lineage (GTDB taxonomy): Bacteria > Pseudomonadota > Alphaproteobacteria > Rhizobiales > Rhizobiaceae > CAMYMG01. Next base: position 16,540 of record JBKJRE010000557.1, read on the forward strand.
GGTATTCCCTGGCGGCTTCGGAACCATGGACGAGTTTTTCGAAACGCTCACCTTGATCCAGACCGGCCGCATGGAGCGCGTACCGGTGATCCTGTTCGGAAAGGAGTTCTGGAGACGCGCAGTGGACCTGGACTACCTGGCCGAACAGGGAACGATATCACCCGGGGACCAGGATATCATCGATACGGTGGATACGGCTGACGAGGCCTGGGACATCGTCCGCAACTTCTACGAATTGTAGTCACTCTGTTTCTTGCCGGCGCCTGTTGCGTCCAACCCGTTCTGTTTTTTGCCGGCCATGCGTGGGAGGTGATCGAGCCCTTTGTGCGCGGCGGCATCGATACCAGCCTCGACAGTTGTAAACCGCCTCAGGCAGGCGCCTTGGTCAGCGCGGTCAGGAACCCTGAGAGATCGTCCGTCACGAAGTCCACGTCATCCTCATAGGCTTCGTCCTGTTCCCAGATCTCGGAAAATGTCGGCTCGAAATTGTTCGGCACGATCAGGACAGTCCTCATGCCAAGTGCCTTTGGAACGCTTAGATTTCGAGCCAGATCCTCGAACATTGCCGCATTCTTCGCAACAATCCCGTGAGCTTCGGAGAACCGCTCGTAGGTTCGGCGGTCCGGCTTGGGTTTGAGGTCGGCCGAGACAATGTCAAAAATGTCATCGAAGTGCTCAAGAATGCCCAGTTGCTGCGCCGTGCGCTCGGCGTGCTTGCGATTGCCATTGGTGAATATGAATTTGCGGCCGGGAAGCTGCCTGATGGCAGTCCCCAGGACGGGATCGGGAACCAGCCAGGAGTAATCGATGTCGTGCACTTTCTCGAGAAAGTCATCCGGGTCGATCTCGTGTCGCTCCATCAATCCGCGTAGTGTGGTGCCATACTCGCGATAGAGCTGTTTCTGGATTTTCCGGGCATCGTCGCGAGGTAGCCGCAACAGGTCCGAGACATAGGACGTCATTTTTTTATCGATCTGCGAGAACAGATTCGAGTGATGCGGATACAGCGTGTTGTCGAGGTCGAAAATCCAGTCGTCGACATCGGCGAAGAGAATCGGATCGGGAAGTTCTGTCATTCTTTCATTATGGCACGATTCCAGTGTGCTGGCTTTCGCGCGAATTGAATTCGTTGGAAATCAACAGCGAAGTGGCTGATGCGTAAAATTTTATGCTGGGCGGAAAGGCGGCATTTAGGGGCGCCTGTCACTAACTGATCGACAGGAGCCGCGTATGAGTAGGATATTTCTGAAGTCTGCTTTGGCGGCGTTTTTGTCGATGGCCGCTGCGTTGCTGCTGGGGTTCGCGGTCATCGGCATTCTCGGTGGGGAAGTCGACGCCAACGCTTGGCTGATACTGACTGTCTGCTCGCTGTTGATCGCCTGGCCTGCGAGCGCCTACGCCTTCTGGCAATCCAAAAATCTCAGGGACGCGCACCGCGATCTCGCCAGAACGCACGCGCAACTTGCAGCCGCGCATCGACGTCTGGAGGACAAGGCCCGCCACGACGACATGACAGGCATGCTGAACCGGGAAAGCTTCTTTTCTTCCCTCGACAGTTCCCGCAACAAGTTGGATCGGGGAGCGCTGCTGATCGTCGACGCGGATCATTTCAAAAAAATTAACGACAGTTTCGGCCATCTCACCGGCGATTCGGCGCTCCTTGAGATCGCAGCCGCCATCAACCGGGCAACACGCAACGGCGATATACTGGGGCGCATCGGCGGTGAGGAATTTGGTGCCTTCCTGGTGGGAGCGAGCCCTAGCGAGGCAATCCGCGTCGCGGAGCGCATCAGGCTCGAGGTCGAGCTTATTCGTTTCCGACCGGTGGACGAACTGGCGGTACCGCTGACTGTCAGCATAGGTGGCATACCGTGCAAGGCCGATGCGACGATCTCCGACCTGATGCGTGCAGCCGACAAGCGTCTGTACGAGGCCAAGAACCGGGGCCGCAATCTGGCGATCGTCGAAGCGGCAATTTCCGCTGCCGCGTAAATATTTCCGCAACAAGTCTGAATAGCGGGGTACGTCCGCCGCCCAAACTGCAGCCTGCGGATCCTGTATGCGCCGGGCAAGACGGCGCCAATCCCGCTTTACAAAATGCGCGTTGTCAGTGAATCAACTGATTGATGGGAACCACCGGGCGCGTCGCGATCCCGAGGTCGAGGCGGCGATCGGACCGATGCGGAAACTCTGGCACGAGCAGCTTGCCGAAATCCTGGGCGCTGGGATGGGTGACGGCAACAGGTTGGATTCGGATGCAGACGCCGGCGCCTCGATGATTGCTGGCGTCTTAAGCTCGGTACGCCGACACCCGCAACTGCTACTCGAACAATTTGACCGGGCCTGCGATGAACTGTTGCCCGCCTTCACAAGCCCCGCCTAGTCGAGGAAGTACGAATGAAATTCTCTCACGTTCAGCCGACAAGCATTGCCGAGGCCCATCCCAGGCGCTGGCTTGCCATGTCGGTTCTTTTGCTGGCGGGCTTCATGAATCTGATCGATGTGACGATCGTCAATGTTGCCTTGCCCAGACTGCAGGAGAATCTTGACGCGACCAGCACCGAAATTCAGTGGGTGGTGGCCGCTTACGTTCTGGCCTTCGCGCTTGGCCTGCTGCCATTCGGCCGGCTGGGAGACAGGGTCGGAAGAAGGCGCATGTTTCTGGTCGGAGTGGCCCTCTTTACGGTCTTCTCGACGATTTGCGGCT
>JBKJRE010000082.1:0-3935 GCA_046594775.1 Rhizobiaceae bacterium
CTCATCGAGAATAACCACCGACGCATCGGCAAACAGCGCGCGGGCAATCTCGATCATTTGTCGCTCGGCCACCGTCGTGGTCTCCATAGCCCGTCGCACATCGAGGTCGAGCCCGAATTGCTGCAGCCGCTCTGCGGCATCAGCAAACATCCGGCCCCAGTTCACGAAGCCGCCGGCCCGTAAAGGCAATCCGCCAAGCGATACATTCTCGGCAATTGTCAATCCCGGAATGAACTTGGCATGCTGCGCTACCAGCGCGATCCCCTCCTCTTTCGCCTGCGCCGTGGTCAACCGGTCGTGATCCACCCCCCGCACCCGGATCCCCCCGGAGTCAGGTGCATAAAGCCCTTTCAAAATATGCATAAGAGTGGATTTTCCCGCGCCATTCTTGCCCACCAGCGCATGCACTTCGCCAGGGTGAACCGCAAAAGACACCCGGTCCAGCGCCCGTACACCGGGGAACTGCTTCACGATATCTACCATCTCGACAACGGGATCGGGCGCAGCGCTCATAAAGTCCTCGGGTCCGGAGATCGGAGAGCGGCTCGCCCGCTCTCCGATCTGGTGCTGGCGTAGATCAGCCGCCGTTGGCTTTTTCGATATTGCCCCACAAACGGGCATCATCGACATTTTCCTTGGACACCGAGGTAGTCGCAAGGAATAGCTGCAACCCGACGTCGCTCATCTCCAGTCGTGCAGGCGACCACAGCGCGCCTTCCATTGTCACGTTTCCCGGCTCGATCTTTTCGCCCTTCAGCGCCTTCTCAATATAGTCGGCCACCAATACCCCGAAATCAGGGATCGGCTGGTTGGAAGATTGGTCAAACGACCCGTCGCGGATCAGATCGAGCATACCAAGGCTGCCATCGACGCCCCCCACGAAAATATGCCCGTCTTGACCAGCCGGAACGAACTTGTCGATCTCCTTCAGGGTCTGCAATGCTCCTGCGCTGTAAACACTGTCCGAATGGAAATAGATCGCGTCAAGATCGGCCTCGGTCGTGCCCACATCACGCACGATGTCCACGCCCTTAGAAGAATCCCAGTCGCCCACCTTGGTGATCACTGTGATATCGGGATAGCCCTTCATCACATCATTAAATCCGCCACCGCGCAGCTGCGCCACGTTCTGCGACAGGTTGCCCGTAATCTCGAGCACCTTGCCCTTGGGCGAGCCATATCGCTCGGTCAGAAACGCTACTGTCGCCTCAGCCGATTGCTTGCCGGCCAGATAGTTGTCGGACAGAACTGTCATATCGATGACGCAGCCCGACGGCGAGCGGTCAATCGTGTAGAACGGTATTCCCGCATCCTTGGCTGCCTGCACCGCCAGACAGATGCCCGCGCTGTCATCGGGCACTGCCACGATCGCCTCCACACCTTGTGCGATGAAGTCATTGATATCGTTTAGCTGCTTTTGCGCATCCCCCCCCGAGGTGGTGGTAACAACTTCCCATCCTTTCGCCCTCGCCGAGTTTACCAACCCTGCCTGAATCTGCGCCTGCGCGCCCACCAGACCCGGCGCTGAATAGCCGATCACAACCTTTTCTTGCGCAAGTGCCGGCATCGACATCACCGAGCCAAGCAACAGCGAAACCAGTAGTCCACGTCTCCCGATTCTCATGTCAAACCTCCCAGAAACAATTGAGTTTCAAGCACGATCTCGTGCCAAGCGCACCGTTGCGCGCTGACTAAACGCTATCGAACTTGCCGCAATCAAGCAATCTGAATAGCATACCAAATAAGCTGTCATACCAACCGCAGCGAGGGGGCTCCGCCATTACCGCTTCAAGACCAACCCGTGTCGGACTGATCGGCTGCGGCTTTTATGCGCAAAACCACCTGAACGCCTGGAGCGATCTGAAGGCGAGCGGCGCTGATCTCGTGGCCGTCTGCGACCTCGATGCCGCCAAAGCCGAGGCGGCGGGCCGCAACTTCGGCACGCAATGGTTCACCGACGCGACCGAGATGCTTGACAGGACAAATATCGACCTGCTCGACATCGTCACTCAGATGCACAGTCATCGCGCGCTCGGCGCACTGGCCGCTGAGCGCGGTATCGCCGCGATCCTTCAAAAGCCCTTGGCCCCGACGCTCGTGCAGTGCGAAGAGATCGTGGCAAAAGCCACCCGGCACGGCACCTGGCTCGCCGTCCACGAAAACTTCCGTTTTGAAACCCCGATGCGCCGCGTCAAAGCACGGCTGGATGCTGGCGAAATTGGCCAGCCCAACTGGGCTCGCATCAGCTTTCGCACCGGCTTTGACATCTATGCCGGTCAACCGTATCTCATGACTGAAGACCGGCTTTCGATTATCGACAGCGGCATCCATGTTCTAGACCTTGCTCGCTGGTTCATGGGCGAAGTCGAATACCTTGCTTGCGAAGCACAGCGCCGCAACCCGCGGATTAAGGCCGAAGACACCGCCACCATCCTGCTCCGTCACAAGTCGGGTGCCGTTTCGATTGTCGAAACCACTTACGAAGCGCACCGCATCCCCGACGTTTTTCCCGAAACCCTGCTTGAAATCGAAGGTACCGAGGGTTCGGTGATCGTGACGCAGGGCGAGCAGATGACGGTTACCTCGGGTGGCAAAGCCACCACCGAATTCATTGGCACGCCACTTCTGTCCTGGACGACTCGGCCCTGGCACGTTTCCCAAGAGGCCGTGCTGCACACTTGCGCCCATATGCTCGCTCGATTTCGCGTTGGAAAGCCCGCCGAAACCGATGGTGCGGACAACCTAAAGACCTTCGCGCTTGTCGATGCAGCCTACCAGTCCGCCGAGACCCACACCTCGGTCCGCCCGAAATTCACCTGACGCAAAGGCGGCAGGCGTTGCGTGGTCCTGTCAATTAAACCGACTTGAGCCTCGTGGGCCTGTTCAGTAGGTTCTGGTCATGACCAAACGCAGTCCATTCCGGTACTTTCGAACCAGCCCAGACATCATCCGCCTGGCGGTCATGATGTACGTTCGCTTCCCAATCTCGCTTCGAAATGTTGAGGACCTGCTTCACGAGCGTGGCATCGACGTTTGCCACGAGACCATTCGTTTGTGGTGGAATAGGTTCGGTCCGATTTTTGCTGCCGAGATCCGCAAGAAACGCGCCGAGCAGCAACGTTCCTCGCCGCAATGGAGGTGGCACCTGGACGAGATTTTCGTGAAGATCAACGGCGAGTTGCACTACCTGTGGCGGGCGGTCGATCATGAGGGAGAGGTTCTGGAAAGCTTCGTAACGAAGACGCGGGACAAGAAATCCGCGTTGAGATTCCTGAAGAAGACCATGAAGCGACATGGACGGGTAGCTGTCTTTGTGACCGACAAACTGCGATCCTACGGCGCCGCCTTGAAGGAGATTGGTGTAGTCGACCGGCATGAAACCGGCCGCTGGATGAACAATCGCGCCGAAAATTCTCACTTGCCATTTCGACGACGGGAGCGGGCGATGCTTCGGTTTCGACGCATGCGAAGTTTACAGAAATTCGTCTCCGTCCACGCCTGGATCAGCAATCATTTCAACCAGGAGCGTCATCTCTACTCTCGACACAATTTCAAATCCAACCGCGCCGCTGCTCTTGCCGAGTGGCTTCAACTCGGTGCGGCATAACGGACAGGTCCCTGACCTTCTAATAACCTGTTCTCATCCGTCTGACAGGATCCAGCCGTCAGCACCATGAAAGCCCCAATCGCGAGGTTTGCGAGCAGGATCGTCAGGATTACACCACCAAGGCCAACGCCGCCGCCAATGCCGGTGGCGCCGAGCGAGTAGGTGGCGATGATGACCGCGATGCCGACCCAGATCCAAGCATAGCCCCAGAGGCCAGAGCATCGGGCGCTTAATGTGCAACACAGCCGGCTTGCCGGAAGTAGTTCCAGCACTCCTGTGGCGTAAATAGATCGCAGACTTTTCCGACGGCTTTCCACAGATCGTCGTA
>JBKJRE010000132.1:0-18491 GCA_046594775.1 Rhizobiaceae bacterium
GTTACACAGCTCAACACGGGTCAGTATTGGAAGCGAAAAGCCCCGCTGAGGGGGCCAGTATTGCAAGCGATTTTACACGAATGTCGACCCCTCCGACGTAGTCGCGGCATGGCTCGCCGTTGAGATGGTCATCGCTGGTGACCCCCAGGCCGAACGCAAGGTCGAGTTCAGGCGTGTCCAGGCCGCCAAGCTGGTCCACAGGATGGCATCAGGGACACACAAGCGGTGGGGTCAAGGCGGGTCCGCCAAGGAACTTCACGTCTATCCACGGTCCCGTGGGCGGGTTCTGAGGCACATTGGAGATGCCCTCGAACAAGCGTGCGAGCTTCTTGTCGAACACCGTGGGCGCGATCTACCCGGCCGGCTACTTGATCGGACCTAATCAAGCCCAAAGGATCGACAACTCTATCGGCCAAACAACGAAACGCGGAAAGGACACAGAAATGTCAGGCGGAGCGCGGCAACGGTTGCCGCAGAAGCAGCCCACCCAGCGGTTAATCGAGGAGCTGGAGAAAGAATGGACGGAGGAGCAATCAGTCTTCCGGCATTGGCGTGAGGACGGCATAAAGTTCGATCTTGAGAGGCCCGAGAGGCTGCGCATCAGGGCGATCACGCTCATGCCCGAGCTGTTCCAGCCCCGAGACGGGATTAGCGAGAAGCACGTCACCGACCTTAAGAAAGCAATCAAGAACTTCGGGGAGCTTGATCCCTTGACGGTGATTGTCGTCGGCAAGCGGACCATCCTTATCGACGGACACCACCGCGTAGAGGCCTACGGGTCAGTTTGGCCAAACCGAGAGGTGCCGATACAGTACTTTGATGGTTCACCCAGCGACGCCATTCTTTGGGCGAGCGAGGCAAACTCCGCCGTGAAGCTCCCCATGGTAGGCCAGGAGCGGCAAAACAGGGCGTGGAAGCTTGTTCTTATAGGTCGCTACACAAAGGCTGATATTGCCAGAGCCGCAGGAGTATCCGAACGACAGGTTGCTAACATGCGCGGGGTGATGAGGCAGCTGGGCCACGAAGCCTTTGAGCATGACAAATCGTGGTTCCGGGCAAGGATGTCGTCGAAGGGAGGGCATCCGAACATGGATGAGACAGAGGCGTCCGATTGGAGGGAAGAACTAGCTCAACGGTACGCTGATAGCATGGCGAAGTTGTTTTCAACCAAGATGGCAGATAACCCTCAAGTCGCCGCCTTGGCCCTTGAGAAGTACTTTGGTAGGCGGCTTCCGGAGGTCTGGAGGGAACTGAGGGACTTTGTGGACGTTCGCCAGATTGAGCTTGAGGTTGCCGAGGAGGAGGCTTCTGTTGAGGCTGAAGACGCCGAAGTCGAAGCTTTCCTATCCGCAAGGGCTGCTACAGAGGCCGTTAAGACCGCAGGACCTGACAAAGAAGGCGGCCACGAGGAGTTCTGACGGTCCACAAGGATGCAATCCTTATGGGAGGCATTTTGCACCCCTGCCAGTCAACCAAACGGCACGCGAGACCAAGGTCGAAAATAGGGGTCTTTCGTCCACAGTATGAGCAGGTTGTGTCCGCCTGCGGCGGCTACCTCGAGAGCCCGCCTGGCACTTTCCTGCCCCTTGATATCGGCCAGATCCGGCAGATCTCGCGCAGGCGGATGAACGCTTGCCTCGGGTCGCGACAGAACCTGCGTCCCGCGAAAATGATTGGCGATGGCGATCAGGCTGCGAGGACTCAAAATGTCGATATCGGCGCCTGCCCAAGCCGCCTCCGGCCCGCAGTCGGACGGGCAGATCAAGCCTCGTCCTTCGGCATTGGCGCCAATTGCGGCGGGCAATGCGCCAGCAACCGCCGCGATCGTACCGTCGAGCGAAAGTTCTCCCAAAACGACGTAGGCGGCAAGCGCGTCGCCAGGAATGGCGCCAAGCGACGCCATCAGTCCAAGCGCAATCGGCAGGTCGTAGTGACTGCCTTCCTTGGGCAGATCGGCCGGCGCCAGATTGACCGTAACCTTCTTGGCCGGCATTGACAGACCTGAAGCGTGCAGTGCCGCCTGCACCCGCTCGCGGCTCTCAGCCACCGCCTTGTCGGGCAGACCGACAATCTGCATGCCGACCTTGCCGGGAGCGACCATCACCTGTACGTCGACGGGCACCGCTTCGATGCCCTGGAATGCAACCGTGCGCACCCGCGAAACCATGCCGCCCTCCGTCAGGCCACACTGTGGCCCCGCGAGATCCCCAAAGCAGAACGGTTATCAGCAAAGCATAGATTTTTGCAGCGCGCAAGAACAATACGGGAACATTGATTTTGTGCAGAACACCCGGCAACGTCCGGGTCCGCTGTCTGGCGCCACGCCTGCATGCGCGCGGCAGGTTCGCCGTCTCAGCGCCTGGCTTCCACCGCGTCCCAGAACAGGCCGGCGATGTCTTCGCCACCGAACCGCTCTACTTCACGCACGCCCGTCGGCGAGGTTACATTGATTTCGGTCATGTGGTCGCCGATCACGTCAATTCCCACCAGAATGAAGCCCCGTTCGCGCAGCGAAGGCCCGATGCGTGCGCAGATCTCGCGTTCGCGCTCGGTCAGGTCGGTTTTCTCGGCGCGGCCGCCGACATGCATATTGGAGCGGGAATCGTGCTCGGCGGGCACCCTGTTGATCGCGCCCACCGGTTCGCCTTCGATCAGGATGATGCGCTTGTCACCCTTCCGCACATCCTTGAGGTAGCGTTGCACGATGAAGGGCTCGCGAAACATCAGCGCGAACATCTCGAGCAGCGAGGCGAGATTGCGGTCGTCGTCCCTGAGATGGAAGATGCCGGCGCCGCCATTGCCGTAGAGCGGCTTGATGATGATGTCGCCATGCTGCTTTCGGAACGCCGCTACTTCGCTGGCGTCGCGGGTGATCAGGGTTTCCGGCATCAGGTCGGGGAACTCGGTGACGAATATCTTTTCGGGACTGTTGCGCACCCAGGCGGGGTCGTTGACGACCAGTGTCCTGGGGTGGATGCGCTCCAGAATGTGGGTTGTCGTGATATAGTTCATGTCAAAGGGCGGATCCTGTCGAAGCAGGATCACGTCCATTTCCGAGAGGTCCGTCCGCACCGGCTCGCCGAGCGAGAAATGACTGCCCTTTTCGTCGCGAACCGTCATTTCCTCAAGGCTGGCTATGGCGTTTCCGCCAAGCATAGAGAGTCGGTCGGGCGTGTAGTGGAAAAGCCGGTGGCCGCGCCGCTGCGCCTCAAGCGACAGGGCAAAGCTGGTATCGCCGATGATCGAGACGGTTGAGATGTGGTCCATCTGCACGGCGACGTTCAGCGGCATGGATATTCCTCTCGGCGTGCGGGCGATGCCACTTGCGATATAGTGTCTGGCGCGGGATATGCCAATCAGCAGCGCCGCGATTCTGGGCCGGGAGGTTCAGCGGTCGAACACCAGTCGTGCGTAGCCGAGATAGGAGAGCGCCATCGTCGCGAGCGACGCCAGCACAAGTGCAAGCGGCACCGGCATTCCGGGAATCGCAAGCAGCAGGCCGCAATAGACCAGATAGTTGAAGATGCTGGTGGTGATGCCGACGCCGCCATAGCGGGCGCCTTCGGCGGCGATGCCCCGGCTTGACGGGCCGAAGGTCAGGCTCCGGTTGCACAGCCAGGTAACGGTAAGGCCGAAGGCGATCGAAAGAGGCCGCGACAGCAAGGGCCCAAGCGGTGTCGCGGCAAGCAGCAATGCCAGCATGGCTGCATCGGCAACGAAACCGATGCCGCCAACCACGGCAAAGCGCAGCAGGCGAATCATGCCGCTCGTGAAGCCGGGTCGCGCTTGCCGGGCGCCCGGCCAATCACCGCAGGCGGCTGCAGGGACTGCGTTCTGGGCAGGCCAAGATAGAAGATGCGCTTTTGCTCGGCCCGCCCTCGCGACACTGAATCTAGAATCAGCCCCGCCACTACCATCATGGCCGAGAACATCAACAGACCAAGCGACAGAACCCATGTCGGCATGCGCGGCACGAGGCCGGTCGACGCATATTCGATCAGGACAGGCGCCATAAGCAACACGCCGGCCACCGCGAAAGAGCCAGCAATCGCACCAAAGAAGCGCAAAGGGCGGGTTTCCTTCATCAACATCGCGAACATCCACAGGATCTTCGCGCCGTCCTTGTAGGTCGAGAGCTTGGAGGCGGAACCCACCGGGCGTCGGCCATAGTCGAGCCCGATCTCGCTGACCGGCAGCTTGAGTTGCGAAGCGTGAACCGACATTTCAGTCTCGATCTCGAAACCTTCCGATACGGCCGGAAAACTCTTCACGAAGCGGCGCGTGAATGCACGGTAGCCGGAGAAGATGTCGGTGAAATCCCGCCCGAAAAACCGCTTGTAGAGGCTGTTGAAGATGCGGTTCCCGAAGGCGTGTCCGGCCCGTCCGGCATCGTCGGTCACGCCACGACGCGTGCCGACAGCCATGTCTGATTGTTCGGTCAGCAGGATATTGATGAGTTGCGGGGCATCTTCGGGCGCATATGTGCCGTCCCCATCGACCATCAGATAGATGTCTGCCTCGACGTCGGCGAACATGCGTCGGACCACATTTCCCTTGCCCTGACGCGGTTCGCGCACGACGATCGCACCGCAGGCGCGCGCTTTCAGGGCGGTCAGATCGCTCGAATTGTTGTCGTAGACATAGATCGCCGCCTTGGGAAGCGTGGTGCGGAACCGTGTGACGACATCGCCGATGGTCTGTTCCTCGTTGTAGCAGGGAATGAGGACCGCGACGGCGAGGTCGGGGTGACTGCTTTGGGGCATCAGAATCTCCGCTGTCGCGCTCGGGCCTCGGCCGGTCGCTTGGCTTTACTATTTATTGAAGCAGTTAAGGCTAGGTTTAGGGGCTGCTCTTTTCACGCAACCCGAAGGTCGCCGAGCCGAAAATGACCCTGTCGGAAACGGTTCAACAAGATCTGCCCGACCGGATTGGCGATGGCGGCTTTGCGCTGCTTGCCGCACTGACATACGTGGCATTGCAAGCTGCTGCAGGCTTTCCCTCTCTTTCTTCGGCCTCGGACAATGACAGCATGCTGCGGCTGGTCGAGATTCGCGACCTGTTGAGTGGCCAGGGCTGGTTCGATCTGCATCAGTATCGCATGGGCACGAACGGTGGGTTGCTCATGCACTGGTCGCGTCTCGTCGATGCACCGATTTCGGCGATCATTCTGATGGTGAAAACGCTGGGCGGCAGCATGGCCGCTGCGGAGAAGATCGCGCTTGTGGCGTGGCCGGCGCTGTTGTTTGCCGGCTCCCTCTATTTCCTGCTGCGAGCCGCACGGTTTTTCCATGGCGCCGAGGCGCTGCTTCCCACGCTTCTGATAGGCGCGGCGAGCCTGCACTACGTTGGTGTCTTCATTCCCGGCTCTCTGGATCACCATAATGTCCAACTGGTGCTGGTGCTGGGGATGCTGTCCTTCCTTGCCGAGGCATCACGCAACGACAGCGCTGTATTCGGCGCAGCAGGAGGACTTTGCGCTGCGCTGTTGCTAGGCGTCGCAATCGAAGGGGTGCCGTATGTCGGTGTTGCCGGCATGGTCGTCGCCTTGTGGTTTCTGAAGACACCTTCGCATACATGGCGGATGACGTGCGGCTTCGGTCTGGCCTTTGGCGCGGCCGCCGCTGCGATCTTCGTAGCGACGGTTCCGTTGGATGGCTGGCTCCAGCCGGCTTGCGATGCTTATTCGCTGCCGCAATTTGCAGCAGCATCGCTCTCCGGATTAGGTATTGCAGTTATCGCTTCCATTTCGGGCATGAGACTCAGCGCTTCGCGGCGCACCCTGGCTCTCGCGGGCCTTGGTCTTTGCCTGGCTTCGATGGCCATGCTGTTTTTTCCGCAGTGTCTTGGTGATCCCTATGCCGGGCTGGATCCAAGGCTGAAATCCTGGTGGCTGGATGCGGTAACGGAGGCCCAGCCTGTGTGGAAGTTCGTTCAGGTTAGTCCAGGGATGGCGGCGGCCAGATATGGACCGCCGCTTATTGCCTTGTCCTGCCTCGCGACAGCGCAATGGCGTTCCCTTCCACGGCGAAGTGTCATGCTTCTTGCGGCGCTCCTGGGTGCGGCTGTCCTCGTCAGCCTTTGGCAGGTCAGGGGGTCGGTGTTCTCGGTTCCGCTGGCGGTGCTGCCGTTGGCGAGCCTCGTCGCAAATCGAAGACGCTTGGCCGTCAAAGGCGCCTCTGCAACGGCCATAGCTGGGGTGGCGCTCGCCTGGCTTTTGTCGTTCAACGCTGTGTGGAGCGTCTCAAGCGACGCGCTTGCTACCATGTGGCTGGCGAATGCCAGGCAGACTGACAAAGCAAGCAGTACTGCCAACGCCTGTGCGGTCGCCCACGATTTCGACCAGCTTGCCGGGATGACTGCGTCTGTTGTGCTGACGATTTCCAACCTCGGCTCGCCGGTGCTTCGCCACACGCCTCACCATGTTTTGGCCGGTCCATACCATCGCAACGTCAAAGGAAATCTCGTCGCGCTTGATGCCTTCGCCGGACCGCTCGCGGATGTTCCCGCAATACTGCGCCGCCACGACGTCGAATATGTTGCGCTCTGCCGGGGCAATGGCGAAAGCGAAGATCTGGCGCGCAGATCACCGAAAGGACTGATGGCATCGCTTCTGTCGCGAAGTGTTCCTCACTGGCTGAAAATTACGCCCGAAAGCAAAGGCGCGCCGCTCGAAATCTATAAAGTTCTGCAGACTGAATGAATTTGTCAGGTAGCCGAGTGATGACGGCAGGTTTCCTCGATCCTTAATCACCGATGCAGAGGATGCTTACCTGCTATGATACCATTCCTAAACGCTTTGATGGCAGAAGGTCCCGATCAGTACAGGACTTCAACCCAAAAAAGATGCAGACGCTGTTTTCCCCAATTGGTATCGATGGCGATAGCGAGCTTGCTTTTACTGACTCCCTGACGGGGCTTGGCAACCACCGTCGATTTTCGGACAAGGTCCAGCGGCTGATCAGCGATCGTTCGGATGATCCTGCTCCTTTTGCAATCGGCATTATCGATCTGGATGGCTTTAAACCGATCAATGACTTGTTCGGCCACCAGGCCGGCGACGACATCCTGATCCAGGTCGCAATGCGGCTTCGCGCGGCCATGGACGACCATTCGGTTGTTACTCGCATCGGCGCAGACGAATTCGCGTTTCTTTACTCGATGGTGTTTAGCGAGGACGCAGCCACCGAAAAAGCCCGGATGCTCATTGAGGTATTGTCGGCGCCCTACGACGTGGGAACACGCACGGCCCGGTTGTCGGCATCGGTCGGCTGCTGCCTTTTTCATTCTGGCGACGAGACGACGGAAATTCTGTTCCACAAGGCCGAAACGGCGCTTTACCACGCCAAGCGGTCAGGACGCGGCGCCGTCGTGGTTTACACGCAGGAGATGGAGGAAGCGGCAAAGTGCGCAACGCGGATAGAGCAGGCGCTCAGGCGCGCCGTCTCCGCCGGCGAGGTTGAGCCGCATTTTCAGCCGATCGTCGATTTGAGGACACGCCGGACAATCGGATTCGAGACGCTTGCCCGCTGGACCGACCGCGATCTGGGCTCGGTATCGCCGATAGTATTCATACCGATTGCGGAAGAGCGCGGCATCATTGGTCCGTTGTCGCAACTGGTTCTGCGCAAGGCCACGGAGGCTGCCCGCAACTGGCCACAGGAATTGTTCTTGGCCTTCAATCTGTCGCCTTCTCAGATGGTCGACCAGAACACCGGGCTCCACATACTTTCGATCTTGGACCGAGTCGGCTTCGATCCGCGCCGGCTTGAGATAGAGATAACCGAGTCCGGCCTGATGTCTGATCCGGCACTAGCCGGTAAAGCGCTGGATGAACTGCGGGGCTGCGGCATTCGTACATCGCTCGATGATTTCGGGACTGGCCAATCATCCTTGGGCCGATTGCGCGAGTTTCACTTCGACAAGCTGAAAATCGACCGCAGTTTTATCGCGATGATGCTTGAGGACCGGTCGTCTGAGCATATTATCCGAGCCATTCTTGCCATGTGCGAGGGGCTCGGCATGGACGTGGTCGCCGAAGGTATCGAGCTGGAGGCGCAGGCGGACCGGCTGGTGCAATTGGGATGTAACGGCGGTCAAGGCTATCTTTTTGGCCGGCCAGCGAGCGCCGCAAAGGTGCTCGCTAGAATGCCTCGAAAGATAAATCCGGTGAGCCGGGAAATCCGATAGCCGGGTGGTGTACCGGCTTCGCCCGGTCGATGTCGTGTTGCCTTGCGGCGCGTTACTGCTCTCGGGATGGCAGGGCCGCGGAGAAACCCGGGCTGAGCGCCAGGCAAGAGTCGCGCAGAAAGCAAATCGATCTTATGGCTAAAACATTAGCTTGAATGTATGATATATGCATACTGCAGAGTCAGGCAGGAGCATCACTTTGATCACCGCCCAGCAAATGCGCGCTGCCCGAGCGCTCGCAGGCATCGACCAAAAAGGGCTTGCCCAAAGAGCCGGTGTGTCGCTGCCGACCATCCAGCGGATGGAGGCTAGCGACGGTGTGGTCAGGGGCGTGGTCGATACGCTGGTTAAGGTCATTCGCGCGCTGGAGGACACTGGTGTCGAACTGATCGGAGAGAATCAGTCAAGCACGGCAGGCGGCAGGGGTGTGCGCCTGAAGCCGCCGCCGGGCGATGCTCAACAGCGCTGAGCTGGAGCGGGTCGCGACACGACCGCCTCCAATCCTGTCGCGTTCGTCCGGCGGATACTCACCATGAAGACAATATCTCAATCGACCAGGCCGGCCCAGGAGCAGACCTATTGGCGGCTTTTCACACCCAAACTCCTAACCGTATTGCGGGAGGGTTACGGGCTGAAGCAGTTTCGCGCGGATGCCGTTGCCGGCCTGACGGTTGCGATCGTAGCCCTGCCGCTGTCGATGGCCATTGCCATCTCCTCCGGCGTTTCGCCTGATCGCGGCCTCTACACGGCAATCATTGGCGGGTTCCTTGTCTCGCTGCTCGGCGGTAGCCGCTTCCAGATCGGCGGTCCGGCCGGAGCATTTATCGTGCTGGTTGCAGCGACCGTGGCGCAACATGGCGTCGAAGGTTTGGTCCTGGCTACCATGATGTCGGGGATCTTTCTGGTCATTATCGGTTATATGCGTCTCGGCACCTACATAAAATTCATTCCCTATCCGGTAACGGTGGGCTTCACAGCCGGCATCGCCGTCATCATCTTCGCGAGCCAGATCAGCGAATTGTTCGGCCTGTCCCTTGCTGGCCGCGAACCGGGAAAGCTGGTGCCGAAGCTTGTGGCTCTGGCGCAGGCTGCAGGCACGGTCAACGCGTCTGCCGTCATTGTCGCGGCGCTGACAACCGGAATCATTGTCGGCCTCAAGCGGTGGAAACCGTCATGGCCAGGCATGCTCGCTGCGGTAGCGGCCGCTTCATGCCTGGCTTTTGCCTTGAACTTGCCGGTCGAAACGATCGGCACGAAATTCGGCGGCATACCGCGAACCCTGCCATGGCCAACGCTACCCGGTTTCGACCTCGCGACCGCGCGGGCAGTTCTTCCGTCCGCCATATCCTTCACGCTGCTTGGCGCCATCGAATCGCTGCTGTCTGCCGTTGTCGCCGACGGCATGACCGGCCGCAGACACCGCTCCAACTGCGAATTGGTCGCGCAAGGTTTTGCCAATATCGGCTCGGCTCTCTTCGGCGGTGTCTGCGTAACCGGCACGATTGCCCGGACGGCGACCAATGTGCGCGCCGGCGCGCATGGACCGGTCTCTGGCATGCTGCATTCGCTGTTCCTGCTGCTGTTTATTCTGGTAGCCGCGCCACTGGCCAGCTACATCCCGCTGGCCGCCTTGGCCGGCGTGCTTGCGGTGGTGGCCTGGAACATGGTCGAGAAAACCGCTTTCGCGGCGCTGATCCGGTCTTCCTGGGGCGACGCTATTGTCCTGCTTGTAACCTTTGCGCTGGTTGTTTTTCGCGATCTCACCGAGGGCATTGTCGTCGGCTTCGCTCTGGGATCGGTGCTCTTCATCGACAGAATGTCGAAGGCCATCGCGATCGAGGGGCTGGCTCCGGTCGCAGAGCCCGACATCGTCGACAGTCAAAATGGTGATCGGTCAGCCTATGATTCGTCGGGCGCAACGGATCCCGACGCGGTTGTCTACCGGATCAGCGGGGCATTCTTCTTCGGCGCGGCATCCACGGTGGCGGCTGTGCTCGACCGCATCGCCGACCAGCGCAAGACCTTCGTTCTCGATTGTTCAGGCGTCCCGTTTCTCGATTCGACGGCGGCCAACGTCATTGAAGGCGCCGCGCGCAAGGCTCGGCGGGCCGGAGTAAGGTTTTTCATCACAGGGGCTTCGCCGCAGGTCAGGCGCATGCTGTTCACCCACGGGGTACGACCCCCGCATGTCCGTTACAAGGCAACGATCAAAGGCGCGCTGGAGCAAGTCCGTTCGGTGCGGCAACCGGTGACGCGGTCCGGCTGAATCGCGTGCGCTCGAACTTGTCTGTCCGCGACAGGCCCTGGCAGGGGCTTGAGCGGCCAGAAGCGGCTTCAGTATCTCCCCGCTTGGCATCCCGCATTGTTATGACTCGATGCCCCAATTTTATTGAATGCTGATAGTATCATTCGCGCGACAAGGCGGGGGCATCAGCCCTGGTTTGGCAGGTCGGATGGGTCCTTGGCGGTTTCCGGCCGTGCGATTTCTGCCGGGGAATCGCTGGCGTCATTGTCGCCTGCCCACGTCACAGATTTGTAGTCGAAGCCGTATTCCAGCGTTGGTTTGACGATGCGAAAATAGGGCGACAGATCGAAATCCCGAGGCGTGTAGAGCGAGTGATGGCGGATGTGGAGGATTTCGTTGCGCGAATAGGTCGATTGCGCGGAAGCCCGCCCCGGCGCCCTGGTGATCTCTGGCAGAATAGGGTAGCGGATCGTCTCATAGGCCTGGGCGATCAGCGACGAGCAGATCGCCCGTGTCGGGTCGCCAGATCCGAAGGCCAGCGCACGGCGCCGCCATCGCACAGGCATGGGCGGCGTGGGAAAGAAATAGCGCAGCATGTCGAAGATGTTCTTCATGTCGTATTTCAGCCCGAGCCGTTCGACCATGAACTGCACGACTGTATTGCGATCTTCCGGCGACGTGCCATGCGCGCGGCAAATGCGCGTGTTGTAGGTCCGGTACTTGGACAGCGGCACTGCTACGCACCCCGGCCCCAGATTGACCTCGATCAGGCGCGGACGCTCCGACCCGTCGGTTGGTTCGGGAAGGGCGTCGCCGACATACAGCGCCGAATGTGACCAGGTCGATTGAGTGAGGTATTTGATCGCCGCCGAAATCTTCTGGTTGCCTTCGACAAGCAGGATGTCGCCTGGGACCAGCGTACGCAGAAGAGTTTCCGGATCGGATGGGGTATAGGGCTCGTAGCCCGATGATTCCATCGTCAGCAGGCTGGCTAGAAACTGGCCAAATCGGTCGAGTGCCGTGTCGCTTGTCTCAGTCATGTCAAAGCGGTAGCACGCCCTTGACGCAGGACGCCAGAATGACCGGCCGGCAGTCCGTCACAGCGATATCATCCGGTTCCACTTTGGCTGGGACGGTCTTTGACGGGAGGCCGGCTGATGTCGCCCAGACTGGCGCGAGCCCGGCTGGCCAGTTTCCGTGTCGGGCTTTTAGGGCCGTCTGAAAAAAGCCTGGCAGCCTCGGCGAGGCATAATTTCCGCAGCTTGCGTTCCGAACGGTTGAGCAGGCGGACAAGCAGCTTGGTTTCGCTTCGGCCACCGAGCGGCCTCTTTTCGTCATCGATCATCGCACGCAAGACCACGATATCGTGCAGGTCACCGAGTTTTTCGCCGAGCGCCTCCACCGCCTTTTGCCGCGCCCTGATCGGCGCCGGCCACAGAGCCTTCAGTAATCGCAAATGCATAGCGTGCGCCTTGACGGCCTTGCGCAGATCGTGAAAGTCGTCTGCAGTTCCACGCTTTGCCGCCTTACGCCAAGCCTTGCGGACCCGGCGCATCGCTTTGCGGGCCCCGCAGGCCAACACGTCAGCCGCCTCGACGGGAGTTTGCGGCAGGTCGAGCCTGTCGATTTGCGCGAGGCCAGCCTGGCATGAGACGGCGGCTGCATCGATCAGAATTGCCAGACCGTGGCCCTTCTCGACGCTTTCGCGCCGGGCTGTGAGCGTCCTGCGCACCGGATCGAGTGCGCCGCCTCCAGTCTCTCTTGGAAAGTCTGCGACGATACGATCAACGGTCTCGACGAGGGCTGCCGCTTTTCGTGGGCCTGACAGGCTGACGGATATGTCGCGGTAGCGGTGTGTCTCGGCCTCCGTGAATGCCCTGCTCCCCGAACGAACGAGGCGAAGCAAGGCCCGCATGCGCTTGATGCGCTTGCGGCAATCGTGCAGCGATCTGTCCGGCTTGCGGTCCGCTGCCGCCAGGTGCCGAAGCATGGCATTGACCTCGCCGGTTGCGATGCGGCGGACCTCGCTGGTCAGAGGCTGGCGCGGGTCAATGCGAAAACTCATGTGGCGGCCTCTGGAATGCTCCCGAGGGCGAGCGCTGCGTTGTAGTAGCGGGGATCGTCGGTCACCTCTCTTCCGATCCAGTTGGGCAACTGGCCGCGCGATACGTCATCGTGTGTTTCCAGTTCGGCGATCACCAGTCCTGCAAGCGGCCCTCCGAAGACGTCAACCTCGTAGAGATATCCGCCATGGGTCACATGGCAGCGCGTCTTCTCGATGACGCGGCCAATCGCAAAGGGCAGCATCTCGACAGCCTCTGGCAAGGGCACGGGATACTGGAATTCGTCGCGACCGCGCTCGCCGCCGGCGAATTTGAGCGTCAGCATCGCGTTGCCGCCTTCGATGATCCGAATACGGATCGTGCGGTCCTTGAACGCCGCCAGATAGAACTGCCGCAGTCTGAATTCCGCCTCGACGCCATCGCGCCATTCCCCGCTAGAGACGAGAAACTTGCGTTCGATTTCCTTGGCCATGCCGTTCACTAAAGCCCGAGAAAACGACACTGGCAAGTTGGGCCTTTACTTTAATCATTCGATTGATTAAATTGCCGATCATGGTCAAAACTCGTCATGCCCCGCCACCGTCCAGCGACATGGGAACATCACCCGCCGATGAAACACGCAGCGCCTTGGTCCGCGCCGCGCTCAAGCTGTTCGGGCGACAGGGCTACCATGGAACCTCGACTCGCGAGATCGCATCGCTTGCTGGCGCAAATATCGGTTCCATTGCGTATCATTTTGGGGGAAAGGCCGGCCTTCGCGCGGCCTGCGCCACCTATATCGTCGAACTGATAGGGGGTGTCACCAACGTCGCCTTTGCCCGAGCGCCAGTCGAAAATTCGAGTGCCGAGGCCGCCCATGATAGGCTGAGAGCCATTCTCGAAAAGATGGCCACATTCATCGTTGCGCGTCCGGAAGCGGGCGAAGTGGTCAATTTCGTACTGCGCGAGCTGGCCCAGCCCAGCCAGGCGCTGGATATCATTTACGGGGGTGTCTTCGAACCCGTTCACCATCGGCTTTGCGTCATCTGGGCCCAAGCCAGTGGCGAAGATGCTGAAAGCGAGCGTACGCGCATCACCGTCTTCACCATGATCGGCCAGGTCGTCTATTTCCGCATCGCCCGTGAAGCGGTGATGCGACGCATGGGCTGGCCCGCCATCGGACCGCACGAGGCCGGCGCGGTCTTCGACGTTGTCCGAGACAATCTCGACGCTGTCTTGGCCGCCCGCAGGAAGGCAAAGCCATGAGCTTCTTTTGTGCCATTCCGCTACTCGCCTCGCTGCTTGGCTGCGGGTCCGCCGCGCCGCTTGCCGTAGGTTACGTCGAGGGCGAATTCGTACAACTGGCCCCAATCGAACTCGCCACCCTGCAGTCTGTGCTGGTGAGGCGCGGCGACCGCGTCGAGGCCGGACAAACAGTTGTCGAGATGGAAAGTGCCGATGCCGTCATCGCCGTGGCGCAGGCCGAGGCATTGCTGGCACAGGCCCAAGCGCAGCTCGCCGACCTCGGGCTCGGCAAGCGCCCGGAGGAGATCGACGTGCTTGACGCCATGGTTCGGTCGGCAAAGGCGCAGGCCGAGGAAAGCCGGCGCGTATTGGCGCGCGCGCAAGACCTTTTTAAGCGCGGCATTGCTCCGCAGGCGCAGTTCGACCAGGCAAGCACCGCCGTCGAGGTGGCGGAGGCCCAGATCGGCCAGGCCGAGGCCAATCTGGCGGTGGCCAAGCTGCCGGCGCGGGCCGAGGCGATCAAGGCGGCCGAGACGCAGGTCCGCCAGGCCGAAAAGGCGGTCGAACAGGCGCAGTGGCGGTTGGCGAAGCGCAGCGTCAAGGCGCCGGCCGCAGGTCGGATCGACGATGTCATCCGCAATCCCGGCGATATTGCCGGCCCGTCGGCGCCGGTGGTTTCGATGCTTCCGGATGGCGCGATCAAGCTGACCCTTTACGTGCCCGAGTCGGCCTTCCTGTCGGTCACAGTTGGAGATCTGCTCGACGTGCGGTGCGATGGCTGCGCCGATGGCCTTGCCGCACGCGTCAGCTACGTCTCGCCTGACCCGGAATTCACGCCGCCGGTGATTTATTCGCTCGAGACACGTCAGAAGCTGGTCTATCTCGTCGAGGCACGTCCGGAAGGCGACGCTACAGTGCTGCAGCCGGGGCAGATCGTCGACGTGGTGCTGGCAGGCGGCAGCGAATGAACGCCATTGACGTTCGGGGACTGGTCAAACGCTTCGGGCCGCGGACGGTTGTCGACCATGTCACGATGACGGTCGCGGAAGGCGAGATCGTCGGCTTCCTCGGGCCGAACGGTTCGGGCAAGACCACCACCATCCGCCTTATGTGCGGCCTGCTGACGCCGGATGAAGGCGAGGGCACGGTGCTCGGCTACGACCTGTTGACCCAGAGCCTCAGCATCAAGCGTGAAGTCGGCTACATGACGCAGAAATTCTCGTTCTATGAGGACCTGACGATCGCCGAGAATCTTGAGTTCGTCGCCCGCCTCTACCGGCTGAAACCGGTCGGCGAGCACGTGACCCGCACGCTCGAGGAGCTTGGTCTCGCGTCGCGCCGAAACCAGCTTGCCGGCACGCTGTCGGGCGGCTGGAAGCAGCGTGTGGCACTCGCCGCCTGCATCATGCATCGGCCGAAACTGCTGCTTCTAGACGAGCCCACGGCCGGCGTCGATCCGAAGGCGAGACGGGAGTTCTGGGATGAAATCCACCGGCTGGCGCGGGAAGGCCTGACGGTGCTTGTCTCGACGCACTACATGGACGAGGCCGAGCGCTGCCACCGCATCAGCTACATCTCCTATGGCAAGATGCTCGCCACCGGCACCGTCGACGAGGTGGTCAGGAATGCCGGGCTCACGACCTTCGTGGTCGCGGGACCGAGGCTGAACGAGGTTGCGGCGGCTCTCGAAGGCAGGCCGGGTATCGACCAGGTCGCACCCTTCGGCGCGACGCTGCATGTTGTCGGCTCCGACCGCAAGGCGTTGAAGGCATCGCTTGCCGACATTGGCATGCGTGACGGAATCACCGTCCGACCGGGCGAGACCAGCCTGGAAGACGTGTTCATCCAGTTCATGGCCGGTTCGAAGGACAACATGGCATGAACGCCGTCTTCTCCTTCGCGCGGCTTGGCGCCCTGCTGGTCAAGGAATTCATCCAGATGCGGCGCGACCGCATCACCTTCGCAATGATGCTCGGCGTGCCGCTGATGCAGCTCGTGCTGTTCGGCTTTGCCATCAACAACGATCCGAAGAGCCTGCCCGCCGCACTGGTAGCGACCAGCAACGATCACTATACGCGGGCCATGGTCTCGGCGCTGGAGATGACAGGCTATTATCGCTTCGACCATCTGGCGCAGAGCGCGGCGGAAGCGGAGGCGCTGATGGCGAGCGGCGCCGTCTCCTTCGTCGTCACCATACCCGCCGATTTTGCTCGCCGCGTCGAAAGCGGGAACAGCCCGCAGATACTCATTGAGGCCGACGCTACCGATCCGTCGGTCGCCTCGGGCGCCATTTCGACGCTTGGAACCGTCGCCTCGACCGCGCTGCTGCGCGAACAGGGCAGGCAGGCGCAGGCGGACGAAGCCGCAAAAAGCCAGCTCGAGGTCGTCGTGCACCGGCGCTACAATCCCGAGGGCATTTCGCAATACAACATTGTGCCCGGCCTGCTCGGGGTCATCCTGCAGATGACGCTGACGATGATGACGTCCATCGCTCTGACCCGCGAAACCGAGCGCGGCACGATGGAGAACCTGCTTGCCATGCCGGCCAGCCCGGCCGAGATCATGCTTGGAAAAGTGCTTCCCTATCTCGTCGTCGGCGCGGTTCAGGTGGCGGTGGTGCTGATCGCCGCCAAGTTGCTGTTTTCGGTTCCGTTTGTCGGGTCGTTGCCACTGCTGCTCTTTGCCATCCAGGTCTTCGTGCTGTCGCTGGTGCTGCTCGGCTATACCATCTCGACGGTGGCGCGAACGCAGATGCAGGCCCTGCAGCTGACGTTCTTTTTCTTCCTGCCGTCGCTGCTGCTGTCGGGCTTCATGTTTCCCTATCGCGGCATGCCGGGCTGGGCGCAGTATTTCGGCGAGATCTTTCCGTTGACGCATTTTCTGCGCATCACCCGTGCCGTCATGCTGAAGGGGGCCGATTTTTCGGCTATCAGCGCCGAAATCGGTGCTCTGGCTATATTCGTGGTGCTGTTCGCCGGCACCGCGCTGCTGCGGTTCCGCCGCACGCTCGATTAGCGATTGAGCCAATCCGGCCGGGGCCCCGCTGCCCGCGGCAGCGTCCCGGCGTTCGCAGGCCTTTTATCGTGCCCCCGGCACGATGAATTCGCCTTCGGCAACTTGGCCGCTCACCCCATCAGCGAGCGGACGCGCTTTTGGCCTCCGGCCTTGCGCCATGAGTTGAACCGGTGGGTCGCGGCGGCGAAGGAAATCTTCATCGACCGGCCTACCGAGTAGCGGCTCTTGCCTTCATCGAAAAGTCGGTAGCAGCATTCGACGCCATCCTCTGACAGCTTGCCGTCGGCGGTCTTGTTTCGCGGATTGGCGGGATCGAATTCTGGAGTCGCCTGCGCGACAAGCCCCTTCAGACGATCGAGATCGGCCTGAATGGCAGCGATCAGTTCGAGAACCGGCTGGGGATCGAATGCAGTTCGAGGATTCTTTTCTTTGCTGGAAGGCTTCATGTCGAGTCTCGCCTATAAGGGAAGGTTAGCCTATATAGGCAGACCTTCGGCAATAGGAAGAAATGGGCTGCCAGAAACATTGCCGGCAAGAGTATTTTGTTCCAGAGTCCGGGCGCTCCGCCATTGACGATGACCTTTCGGGGCAATAGTTTAGAATAATTCTAAACTAGAGAACCATGATCATGCTTTCCCGCGTTTTCGGACTGGGCCGCCGGTCTTTCGATTCCCTTTCCGAACAGGAAATCCTGGCGCTGGCGATCTCATCGGAAGAAGATGACGGTCGCATCTACCGAGCATATGCCGACGGGTTGCGGGACGACTATCCGGCGTCGGCCAAGGTGTTTGAAGACATGGCCAAAGAGGAAGACGGCCATCGCGCCTCCCTCATTGCGATGCATCAGAAGCGCTTTGGTGAACGAATCCCGCTGATCCGTCGCGAGCATGTGCGCGGCTACTACGAACGCAGACCCGACTGGCTGGTGCGTCCGCTCGGCATCGAAAAGGTGCGCGACCAGGCCGAGGAGATGGAAGGCCAGGCGCATCGCTTCTACCTCGAGGCGGCCAAGAGATCGCCTGATGCTTCGACGCGCAAGCTTCTTGGTGATCTGGCGGCCGCGGAAAAGGCGCATCAATCGTTGGCGCATCGCCTTGGACTGAAGCATTTGCCCCAAGACGTCCGCGAGGACGAGGACGCCGCCGAACGCCGGCAGTTCATCTTGACCCTGGTCCAGCCGGGACTTGCGGGGTTGATGGACGGGTCTGTGTCCACGCTGGCGCCGATCTTTGCCGCAGCTTTCGCCACCGGCGATACGTGGCAGACTTTTCTGGTCGGCCTTTCGGCGTCGGTTGGCGCAGGAATTTCGATGGGCTTCACCGAAGCCGCGCATGACGATGGCAAACTGTCGGGCCGCGGCTCGCCCATGAAGCGGGGCCTGGCCTCCGGCATCATGACGGCGATTGGCGGGTTGGGTCATACGTTGCCCTACCTGATCACCGACTTCTGGACCGCCACGACCGTTGCGACCATCGTGGTGTTCTTCGAACTATGGGCGATTGCCTTCATCCAGAACCGCTACATGGATACGCCGTTCCTGCGCGCCGCCTTCCAGGTCGTGCTCGGCGGCGGGCTGGTGTTTGCTGCCGGGGTGCTGATCGGCAACGCCTGATCGGCGATCGAAAGACTACGCCCCGGCCGCCTAGAGCATCGGGCGCTTAATGTGCAACACAGCCGGCTTGCCGGAAGTAGTTCCAGCACTCCTGTGGCGTAAATAGATCGCAGACTTTTCCGACGGCTTTCCACAGATCGTCGTA
>JBKJRE010000136.1:0-4093 GCA_046594775.1 Rhizobiaceae bacterium
GCATTCGCACGGACAGCCGGTTGGCTGAGACGAAAATAACCCCGTCCCGTCCGGGTCCGGTCGCATCTGGACAGCAGCGCGCTTTTCCGGGATTTCGTACAGCAATTCGTTCTGCTATTGCCGTTTCGAAACAAGGGGCGAAAACAAGCATGAGCGAACGTCTCGAAGCCATCGCAATCGCCTTGGTCGCGGACGGCAAGGGCTGCAGGCGCCCACCGGTAGCAATGGCGCCTTGGTGTTGCGGCATGAGTTGATGTATTGAATGCCCGAAATGATCGACACTGGAGAGTGACATGAACGAGGAAATGAGAGCGCAAGCCGCAAGCAAGGACGGCTTCATTGCAGCGCTCGATCAGTCGGGCGGCTCTACGCCCAACGCGCTCAAGCTTTACGGCATCGATAAAGGCGCCTGGTCGAATGAAGCGGAAATGTTCGATCTCGTTCACAAGATGCGCACCCGGATCATCAAATCGCCTGCCTTCACCGGCGACAAGGTGATGGGCGCGATCCTGTTCGAGCAGACCATGGACCGCGACATCGACGGTATGCCGACGGCGCACTACCTGTGGCAAAACCGCCATGTGGTGCCGTTCCTGAAGGTCGACAGCGGGCTGGCGGAAGCACAGGACGGCGTCAGGCTCATGAAGCCCATGCCGGCGCTCGACGCGCTGCTGAAGCGTGCGGTCGAAAAGGGAATATTCGGCACCAAGATGCGTTCGGTGATCGACGCTGCCAGCCCCAAAGGCATTGCTGCGGTCGTGGACCAGCAGTTCGAGGTCGGCGCGCAGATTCTCGCCCACGGCCTTGTCCCGATCATCGAGCCAGAGGTCACGATCTCGATCCCGGACAAGGCGCAAGCCGAGGACATTCTGCTGGCCGAAATCCGCAAGCACCTCGACACGGTGCCGGCCGGCAAGCAGATCATGCTGAAGCTGACGCTGCCCGAGAAGCCGAACCTCTACCAGCCGTTGATCACCGATCCGCGCGTCCTGCGCGTGGTGGCCCTGTCTGGCGGCTACTCGCGCGACGAGGCCAATGAAAGGCTGGGGCAGAATACCGGCATGATCGCCAGCTTTTCGCGCGCACTGACCGAGGGCCTGTCGGCCGGCCAGAGCGATGGAGAGTTCGACGCCGCGCTGGGTTCGGCGATCGACAGCATTTTCGAGGCATCCCGCGCCGGCTGACGGCCGCCAGCCCCGGCGTCGTGCATTTGCAGCGGCGCCGGGAAGCCGTCAGTTGGCGACCTCGATGCCGATCTTGCCGACATGCGATTTCGACAGGAATGCTTCCTGCGCGGCCCGCAATTCCTGCAGTCTGTAGGTTCTTGCAAGCACGGGCCGCACCTCGCCAGCCTCGATGTATTTCACCAGGTCGGTGAACACGCTTGCCGGCTGATAGGTGCAGCCGAAGAAGGACAGGTCGCGAAGGTAGAGGGTGCGCAGGTCAAGCTCGACGATCGGGCCTGCTATGGCCCCGGCGGTCGCATAGCGTCCGCCTGCCCGCACCGCATTGATGACATCGCCCCAGCGCGGCCCGCCCACCAGATCCAGCACCACGTCAAAGGAGCGCTCCGGCAGGTCGGCGTCGCGATCAAGGATTGCGTCGGCGCCCAGCGCCCGAAGCTCATCTCCCTTCGACAGACTGGTCAACGCCGTCACATGCGCGCCGCGCCGCCTGGCCAGCTGGATCGCTGCCGACCCGACACCGCCCGAGGCGCCGGTGATCAGCACCCGTTCCTCCCCGAGCGACACCCGTTGGATCATCCCCTCGGCAGTCGAGAACGCACAGGGAAACGTCGCCAGTTCGACATCCGTGAGATCCGATCGCACCGCCACCGCGTCGAACGAAGCCGCTGTCGTGTATTGGGCGAACCCGCCGTCACGCTCGGAGCCCAGCGTGGCGAGGGCGAAGGGTTCGGGCGCGCCGGCCGGATGGTGCATCGGACGCACCAGCACGCGCTCGCCGATCCCTGCGGCGTCGACTCCCTCCCCGACCGCCACGATGCGGCCGCAGCAATCGGCGCCCTGTATGAGCGGGAAGGACAGTGCTCCCGACCAGCCTCCCTCCAGCTCGTCTGCATAGCCTTCGGCGGCTCCTGACGCCGTGTCGCCACGCACGCTCTTGGCGTACCAGCCGGTTCGGGTGTTGACGTCGGTGTTGTTCACCGCCGATGCGCCGACACGGATCAGCACCTCGCCGAAGGAAGGGCGGGGCGCCGGCAGATCGTCGCGCCAGACCAGCCTGTCAAGTCCGCCATGTCCGGTCAGGACCACGCCCTTCATCGTCGTCGGCAGTGTCAATGCGGTGCTCCCTTGGCTCGGCTTGCCAGCGTAAGGGGATGGCTGTGCAAGGTCTACTTTATCGATATCGAATACAGGCAGTATCGTCCGGCTTAAATCTAACTCGGACAACTAAGCCTGCTACCAGTCGTGGCTGATCAGCACCGTCAACGAAATGGCGCCCAGCGCCACCAGCGCCAGTTTCCAGAAGTCGCGCCGCTGCCTGAGCCCCGGCAGGCCGAGCGGCTTGATCAGCTGGATGGCCATGATGCCGATGATCACGAAGGCGAGGACTTTGGACATGCAGCCTTTGACCAGCAACGCGCCGCCCTGTCAAAGCGCCCTTGCGCCGCCGCGCCTTCACGCAGGCGCCCCGACGCGCTATAGGACCGGGCTTGAGCGATCAGCGACCGAGCCATGACCGACAAACGCCTCGCCCTCTACACGTTCGGCATCTTCCGGGGCAGCGCCGGCGATCCGGCCAACCAGGGCTTTCACGACCGCAACGACGCCGTCTTCGCCGCTGCCGAGGCGGCCGAGGGCTTCATCGCCCGCTCCGGCCATGAGGACGAACCCGGCCCTGCTAGCTGGGGCGAGCAGGTCTTTCCGCGCTTCTATGTCGAGCGCGGCGATGGCTGGTCGCCCTCGACCGTTTCGCTGTGGGCCGATCTCGAATCGGCCATGGCCTTCTCGTATTCCGGCCTGCATGCCGAATCCCTGAAGCTGGGCCGCAGCTGGATGGTCAAGCCGCAATGGCCGCCCTACGCCCTCTGGTGGGTCGATGCCGCCCATACGCCGGACTGGGCCGAGGCGGTGTCGCGCCACGAACATCTCGCCGACCACGGCCCGACCCCGCATGCCTTCGATTTCAAGCAACCCTTCAGCGGTGACGGCCTGCCCGCCATGATCGATCGCGAGCGCATCGGGCGACTGGCCGCCCTCAACGCGGCGCGCCTTGCCGCTTGAACGGCGGCGGCGCATTCTGCCGCACCTGTCCTTCGTCGCATGGACGCGCACCGCGCGTCGGGCTTACAAGGACCGGGAGCATTCTGGGAGGGAAGCACATGGCGTCGCGCTATCACGAGGTCTACGGCAGCTGGAAACGCGATCCTGAGGGATTCTGGGCCGAGGCGGCGGAGGCGATCGACTGGTTCAAACCCGCCCACCGCATCTTCGACGCCGAAGCCGGCGTGTATGGCCGCTGGTTTGCCGGCGCGCTCTGCAACACCTGCCACAATGCCGTAGATCGCCATGTCCAAAACGGCCGAGCCGAGCAACTTGCGCTGGTCCACGACAGCGCCATCACCGGCACGGTGACGAAATTCACCTATGCCGAGATGCTCGCCGAGGTCACGGCCCTTGCCGCCGTGCTTGCCGACCAGGGCATCGAAAAGGGCGACCGCGTCATCATCTACATGCCGATGGTGCCCGAGGCCGTCTTCGCCATGCTGGCCTGCGCCCGGCTGGGCGCCATCCATTCCGTCGTCTTCGGCGGCTTCGCGGCGCGCGAACTCGCCACCCGCATCGACGACGCCACCCCCAAGCTCATCGTCTCGGCCTCCTGCGGTCTCGAGCCAGGACGCACCGTCGCCTACAAGCCGCTGCTTGACGGCGCCATCGATATCGCCCGCCACAAGGTCGGCTGCTGCATCGTCCTGCAGCGCCCGCAGCAGGCCTGC
This sequence comes from Rhizobiaceae bacterium, assembly GCA_046594775.1. Lineage (GTDB taxonomy): Bacteria > Pseudomonadota > Alphaproteobacteria > Rhizobiales > Rhizobiaceae > CAMYMG01. Next base: position 3,959 of record JBKJRE010000136.1, read on the forward strand.
GACCTCGTCGCGGGCCGCGACGTCGATTATGCCGTGGCTGTCTCGGCGGCCAAGACTGCCCGGCGAAAGATCGACTGCGTGCCGGTCGCCGCCACCGACCCACTCTATGTGCTCTACACGTCCGGCACCACCGGC
>JBKJRE010000410.1:0-4196 GCA_046594775.1 Rhizobiaceae bacterium
GTTTTGCCCGCATCGGCGCCACGCCTGACCCGACGGCGATTGCCATGCAGCGCGGCGGACAGGCAGCCGATGTCTGGATCGTCAGCGCGACGCCGGTGAAGCAGGAGACCTTGCTGCCGCGCGACCGCGACGTGTTCAAGCGCAACGTCCCGGGCAGCCTGCCAAGCCGCGCCGCCGAGAACCTGACCTGGCTGGGGCGGTACATCGAGCGGTCGGAAGGCACTGCCCGCATTCTGCGCGCATATCATGTGCGGCTTGCCGAAACCTCTGATCCCGAGATGCCGCTGCTGGCCTATGTGGGCGAATACATGAAGCCGTTCGGCATCGATATCGGGGACGCCGTGCCTCCCGGCCTGATCCGGCATATCGACCATGCAGTCTATAGCGCAGGCCAGATCCGCGACCGGTTTTCGCCTGACGGCTGGCTGGCCCTGCGTGATCTGTCGAAGACCATCCACCATTTTGCCGGGACCGTCGAACCGGGTGACGACGCGACCCGCGCGATGACCGTGCTGCTGCGCAAGCTCGCCGGTTTTTCTGGCCTGCTCAGCGAAAACATGTATCGCTTTACCGGCTGGCGCTTCCTCGAGATAGGCCGGCGCCTGGAACGCGGAATCCAGATTTCCACGGCGCTTGGCGCGTTGAGCGGGGATCAGGCGCCGGACGGTGCGCTCGACATGATGCTGGAGATCGGCGACAGCGTCATGACCCACCGCAGGCAGTACACGGTCCGGTCCGGCCGGCGGAGCCTGGTCGATCTTCTGGCGCTCGATCCGCTCAATCCGCGCTCGGTCCTGTTCCAGCTCGACCGGCTGAAGCAGGAGATCGGCCTGTTGCCGGGGACTGGACCCGGCGGCCACATGTCGCCCGCAGCCAAGGAAGTGCTGCGGCTGCACACCACGCTGGCGATCGACGAACCGGGGGACCTCGACCCAAGCGCACTGAATGTCCTCGCCGGAGATATCGGAGGTCTCTATGACAGTCTCGCCAGAACATATTTCGGCTGACCCGCAATGATGCTTCGGACGCCTCAGCGGCTCGCGGCTGCGCCACGCCGCCACAAAGGCCGCTAATGCTCTACGACATCAGGCTTAATCTGCATTACGACTACGCCCGCTCCTCGGGCGGAAGCCGGCACCAGATCCGCGTCGCGCCGCGCTCGATCGACGGCGTGCAGCGCGTAGTCGCATCCTCGCTGTCGTTCGAGCCCTCACCCGCCGAGCGCGCCGACTTCATCGACTTCTTCGGCAACAACGCGACCTCGATCTCGTTTCGCAACGAGCACGAGACGCTCGATGTCCGGATGAGCGCGCGCGTGGCCGTCGCCCGCCCGGAGCCCGGCCTCGACGTTTCGACCGATCTGGCGCGTCTGAAGAGCGAGCTGTCCGACATCAGGACCCTGCGCGCCACCGCCCCGCACCACTTTCTGGGCGCCAGCGATTTCGTCGGCATCGACCATGCGATTACCGATTATGCGCGCGGCAGCCTTTCGGCGGCAAAGTCAGTCTACGCCATCGCCGCCAATTTCTGCAGCCGCCTGCACCGGGATTTCGCCTATGACGGCAAGGCGACGACAGTCGCCACCAAGGCCATCGACGCATTCCAGCTGAAACGCGGGGTGTGCCAGGATTTTTCCCACATCATGATTTCCGGCCTGCGGGGCCTGGGGATACCGGCCGGCTATGTAAGCGGTTTCCTGCGCACCATTCCCCCGCCCGGCAAGGTGCGTCTGGAAGGCGCCGATGCGATGCATGCCTGGGTAAAGGTATGGTGCGGGCGCGATGCCGGCTGGCAGGAGTTCGACCCCACCAACGACATGCGCGCCGGAAATGACCACATCGTCGTCGGCTATGGCCGGGACTATTCCGACGTGGCCCCCATCGTCGGCGTGCTGAAGACAACCGGCGGGCAGAAGGGCAAGCAGGCCGTGGACGTCATCCCGGTCGAGTGAGCGCCGACGGCCAACATGCCGCAGAGTTGGCGGTTTGCGCGGTTGACGCCGCATGCTAGGCCTGAAGCGGGTTCGACGAGGCTTCAATTGGCAACCGCCACACGAGAACGAAGATTGCGATCGTGCTGGCGGCGGTCTGCCAAAGACGGCCTGAACACTGCCAAATATGAGCCTGCCAAGGGTACAGTCGATTCGGCCCTTCATTGGCCGCGCCCATCGGCCGTATGGAGACCCGTTTCGGAGCATGTCATGAATCACCTGAAGTCCCTATGGCGAATTGTCGCTGCACTGCGCTTCCACACCAGCCTTCTTGGCTTCGCGGCAATGCTGACGGTTGTCTCGTCGCAGGGCGCGACGCATGAATACAAGCTCGGCGAGCTCGAGATCGCGCATCCCTGGTCGCGCGCCACCCTGCCCGGCGCCAAGGTCGCCACCGGCTATCTGGTCGTGAAAAACCACGGAAGCACAGCCGACCGTTTGGTTTCAATCACCGGCGCCATCGCTGGCAAGGCCGAGATACACGAGATGAAAATGAACGACGGGGTCATGTCGATGCGGCCTGCAAAGGACGGCGTCGAGATTCCGGCCGGCGGCGAGGTCAAGCTTGAGCCCGGCGCCTACCACATCATGTTCATGGAACTGAACGCCCCGGCCGTGGAAGGCGAAAAATTCGCAGCGACGCTGACCTTCGAGAAGGCCGGAACCGTTTCGGTCGAGTTTGCGGTGGACAAGGCGGGCGGCGATCACTCGGCGCATGGCGGATAGCCGCCGGGCGACTGAGATCCTTGCACTCTCGTGCTTCTAGGACACGACGCAGCGCGGGGAAAGCGCTAGGGTTAGCCGAAAAGCCGGTGTCCGCTTAACGAGCGGTCACCCAGAAACACACCGGGAGACCCAGGCGTGAAGGATGCATTCATCGAAATCGAAGCCGATGGCATTGCGGTCAGTTTCGATACCACTGTCGGCATGATCGCCGAACTGCGTGTCCGGCGCGGCGAACGCGTTGTCTCGATGCTTCACAAGGCGCCATGGCACGGCGAGCAGATGCCGGCCGGCGCCGCGCCGCATCTGGGCCGTCTGGCCGGAGACTTCTTCTGCGCGCCCTTTGGCGATGCATCCGCTGACGCCGCGCCGGCGCATGGCTGGCCCGCAAATGCTTCGTGGTCAAAAATCGGGATTGACCGCGAAGGCGGCGCGACCCTGGCCCGGTTCAGGCTCGACCACGCCGTGATGGGCGCCTCGCTGGTCAAGGAGCTCCGCCTTGTCGACCATCATCCCTTTGTCTATCAGCGTCATGTCTTCACCGGCGGGCGCGGCGATTCGATTTCGGTCGCCAATCACGCAATGCTGAAACTCGACCACGGCGCGACGCTGAGTTTCTCGCCAAAGCGCTGGTGGGAAACCCCCCGGACCGGCCTTGAGCCGGATCCGGCGCGCGGCCGCGGATTGCTCGCCTATCCGGCCGTTACATCCGACCTGCACGGCTTTCCACGCGCCGACGGCGGGAAGGCCGACCTCTCCCGCTATCCGATAGGCGAGCGCCATGAGGATTTTGCGGTCGGGGTCGAGGCGCCGGGGCGTAGCCTTGGCTGGACCGCCGTGGCGCGGGACCAGGACCGCGACATCTATGTCAGCCTGCGCAATGCCGCTCGACTGCCGATGACCATGCTGTGGTTTTCCAACGGCGGACGCGACTATGCGCCCTGGAACGGCAGGCACCTGGGCGTGTTGGGGGTCGAGGAAGGGATAAACCGCACCCTGCTTGGCCATTCGGCAAGCCAAGTTCCAAACGCCCTGGACGCAGCCGGCGTACCGACCGGCCTGACGCTGGCTGCCAACGCGCCCGTGGAAGTCCGCCATCTGACCGGCACGTTCGAATGGGACGAGGACGGCGCCATTGCCGACATCCGCGCGGCCGAAGGCGGCATCGCCATCGAGACAGCTTCAGGCAGGGTCAGGACGGCGCCCTGCGATCTCTCTTTTCTGCAACTTGCAGGGGAAGCGGCGGGCAGAGCGGATCGCAACCCGAACCGTGTCGGAAGCCTCCCAGCCATAGAATAGCTGAGTGACGATTGCAGTTGCTTCGAGATGAGCCGCCCCTCGACTGACAGCCGTTCGCTCGGATCAGAGTTGGACACCTCGAACTACCGGCATTTTGGAGGCTGGCGGGGCCGCGATAGGGTTGGGCACGGCCTGATGCGCAGTGCTCGCTTGAGTTTTGGTCGTTAAACTTGATGCTTGGTTC